>JAGRBM010000289.1 GCA_020434085.1 Chrysiogenia bacterium
AGCTCCAGAGATTGGACGCTGCCGTCGAGGAACTGGACCCGCATCGTTCCCACCAGCGGAACCTGACCGAGCTGGGTCAGATCCAGGTCCTCGAATCCCACTTCAAGCATGACCTGGGCGGCTGGCTCGCTTGTCTCCAGATACTGGGTCGAAGCACTGGCCTGGGTCATGTGGGGTTCGAGGGCCGGTGGGCCGGGCTCGATGATCGGGTCCGCGCCGGGCACAACCGTGGTGTTCTGGCAGGCGGATGCCAGGAGGGCCACCAGGGAAAAGAGCCCCAGACGCAGCGTTTTGGTTGTTGGCAACCGAATCATCTATCCGTCGACCTTTTACCGCGTACCTTTCCGTCCCATATAGAACGCAAGGGTAGTGCCAAACGGGCCGTCTGCCTGAAATTTCTATCTTATTGAAATGATTGATGATTTGTTCGGCGAAGGGAAGGGTGGTCCGGGGTGCTGCCCCGATGTGTCCGATTTATCGGACATTCACGTAATTGGCTGCAATTCCTGCGGGTTGGGGGGACTAGCTGGGCTTTCTCGCCAGGAGGAAGACCTTGAGGTCCCGGAAGCTCTCGATGCGGTTGCCCTTGAGGTCGGTCTGGACGTCGTAGGCTTCGAGCGCGTGTTTTTCGGTGCGCAGCACGTCGGCAGTGAGCTCGGCAATGGCGGCCTCGTCCATGCCGGCGCGGCGGCACCAGCGCTCGAAGACGTGGCGGCGTTCCAGGCGCAGGCACTCGCGGATCTCCAGACCCGCGGCCTCGACGGTCTCGCGCCACTGGCTGACCTTCAGGTTGCGCACGTGGGAGGGATCGCGGGCGGCTTCGAGCCAGTTGATGAATGCGTCGAGCCGCTCGTCTTCGGGGGCGATGTTGTCGATGAGCAGGAACTTCCCGCCCGGGCGCAGCACGCGGGCGACCTCGGCCATAAAGGCGGCCGGATCCTCGAAGTGATGGGGCGCGATGCGGCAGGTCACCAGGTCGAAGTGGTGGTCCTCGAAGGGCAGCGCGTGGGCGTCGGCCTCGACGACCTCGATGTTTTCGAGCTCCTGGGCGGCAAAGAACTTGCGCGCGGCCTCCACCATGGCAGGGGTGACATCGGCGGCAATGACCTTGTCGCAATAGGGCGCGATGGTCAGGGCGCAGTGCCCGCCGCCGGTGGCCACATCGAGGGCGCGCTCATAGCGCATGCCCGCAAGCACGCGGATCACAAGCTCGAGATCGGGACCGTGCGAGTGGTCGATGCTCTCGACATAGGCGTGCGCCCGCGGCGAGAACTGGTCGATGGCCTTGGCTGCGTTGCTGCTCATGATTCCCACTATAGCGCACATCCGGGGAATTTGCGCCAGCACAAAATGGGGCGGAAAGTGTGATCTAGAACGGCCTGAAAGGCCGCGACCAGACACGCTCCCCCTCCCGGGGGAGCTGCGCGCGAGGCGCGCTGAGGGGGTTGGGTAGTTGGCGATCAGGTTTCGGAAAGAGCGTGCTGGTGCCGGCACCCCCTCAGTCCGGCGTTGCCGGACAGCTCCCCCGGGAGGGGGAGCGGGGGCGGAAGTCTCTCTCACACCTCCAGATGCTTCGCCTCTTCGGCCAGCTCGCGCTTTAGAATCTTGCCCACGCTGTTGCGGGGCAGTTCGTCGCGGATCCAGATCTTTTCGGGGACCTTGAAGCCGGCCAGGTGCGCCTGGCACAGGCTTTTGAGTGATTCCTCGGTGGGCTTGCGCTCGGGGCAGCGCGCGAAGGCGACGACGATCTCGCCCCAGCGGTGGTGGGGCTTGCCGACGACGGCGGCCTCGATGACGTCGGGATGGGATTCGAGCACTTCCTCGATCTCGCGCGGGGCGATGTTCTCGCCGCCGCGGATGAGAAAGTCCTTGGAGCGCCCGACGATGTAGACGTAGCCGTCCTCGTCCATGCGCACCATGTCGCCCGAGACGATCCACCCCTCACGCAGCGTATCCTGCGTTTCGCTCTCGCGGTTCATGTAGCCGCGCATCGCGCCGGGGGTGCGGTACCAGAGGACCCCGATTTCGCCCTGGGAAACTTCGTTTCCGCTCTCGTCGCAGATTTTCGCCTCAACGCCCGGCGCGATCTTGCCGATGCTCTGCAGGCGCCGGATCTGCTTGGCGCGCAGCTCGGGATTATCGTTTGAGAGCTTGTGGTCCTCGGGATCGAGCTGGGTCACCCGGCTGGCGCCCTCGGTCTGGGTGTAGACCTGCATGAAGAAGGTCTTGGGAAAGCCCTCGATCATGCCGATGAGCACGTCGGTCGGTGTGGGCGCCGCGCCGTAGGCGATGAGCAGCATGCTGGAGACATCGTGCTTGCCAAGCAGTCCGGACTCTACAAGGTCGCACATCATGGTCGGCACCAGGAAGGTCACCGTGCACTTGAATTGCTCGACGGCCTTTAGAAACTGCTCGGGATTCCAGCGGTCCATGATGATGTAGCGACCGCCGCGCGCCATTCCGCTGGTGAGCGTTGCCAGCCCGGCCAGGTGATAGAGCGGCAGCGCGTGGGCATAGACGACAGCCTCGGGCGGAATGGGCGAGGGGGCGGCGGCCGTGATGGCATAGCCCTTGTGGGGCTCTTCGACACCCTTGGGTTTGGCTGTAGTGCCGCTCGTATAGAGAACGTAGATGATGTCTTCGAGCGGCGAGGCATAGGGAACCCGCTGCGCGTCGCTGGGCTCGCAGGCCTGCACTTCTTGCCAGCTCGCTGCGCCTTCCCAGGCCTCGTCGAAACACACAACCGGAACACCCCCGGCGATCTCGGCCTTCACTTCCTTTTCAAGCACGTCGAGATAGCGCTTGTCGGAGAGGATCGCCTTCGCGCCGGCATCGCCGATGAGCCAGGCGAGCTCTTCCTCGGGAAGGCGGTAGTTGAGCGGTACCGCCGTGGCGCCGAGGCTCAGCGTTCCCCAGATGGCGGCCGAAAAAGAAACCGTGGAAACGCCGATGAGCGCCACGCGGTCGCGCGGCCCCACGCCCTTGCTCTCGAGAAACGCGCGCACGCGGCAGGCCTGTTCCCAGAGCTCGCCGCGCGAGACTTCGGTCCCCTCCGGTAGGACGAGCGCGGTCTTCTCGGGCGCTTCCTGCACACGCTCAAAGAAGAGTTGGTGCAGGGGTTTGAGTTCGGGCGTCGGCTCGGACATGCGGCGGTCCTCCAGTGATATCAAACATTTTCAGGGATCACTGAAAGCCTAGCCCCGAAAATCGGGGAAAGCACCAGCCTCGGAATTTGCAACAAATGTAGCAATATCGGTCACTTGCAAAGGCGCTGATTTGCGCAGGTGCTACGTGCTGGAGTATCAAAAGTGGACGGACCCGAACAACCAAGCATTATGAGCCGCCGAAAGCCGGTTGGCCGCAGCGCTGGAGCAATCCCAGAGAATGAGACCTGCCCGGATACAGCTTGCCTTCGTGTCGATCGCATTGCTGCTTGCGTTTGCCGGCACGGCCCTGGCGGCCGAAGTCAGCTTCACCAAGCATTACGTTCACAACGCGATGGACCTGGATGGGCCGGTTCACATCGAGCTCATCGATCTCGACCGCGACGGCGATCTCGACGTGCTGGTGGCCGAACAGTTCGATCAGGAAATCTCGTGGGTGGAGAACACCGGCAGCGGGGTCTTTGCGAGTGCGCGCAGCCTCACCGCGCTGCCGCTGGGCGGCGATGTCTGGGGCGCGGCCGCCGGCGATCTCGATGGTGACGGGGACATCGATGTGGTCGGCGCCCAGGGCTACCTGCTCTCGGCCTCGGAGAAAGAAATCTTCTGGTTCGAGAACCTGGGGCCCGGCATGGAGCCCATCGCCTGGGGCGCGAAGCAGAACCTGGAGACCGGCACCGGCGGTCCCGGCGCTCTCTATGTGTGCGATCTCGATCGCGACGGAGACAACGACATCATCGCCGTGCTCCAGGGCGATGAAGAAGTGATCTGGTACGAAAACACCGACGGCGCGGGGACTTTCGCCGCCCCGGCGGTGCTTGCAGGCATTGCGGGCCTGCTCGATGCGACCCTCCACGATGCCGACCGCGACGGCGATCTTGACGTGCTTGTTGCGGTGGACGATGCCGCCAGCGACGGCGTGTTCTTCTTCGAGAACCAGGGCGATGCTTCCTTCAATGCGGCCGGACGCATCGCCTCGCTTGCCGGTGTTGTTTCGCTGGGCGCCGCCGACATCGATGCCGATGGCTGGCCCGATCTCTGGCTGACAACCGCCGGGGCGAGCGCCGAACTATACGTGGCGCATAACCTGGGGACGCCGACGATGGGCCAGCCCCCGGTCGCGCTCGATACACCGCAACTGATTGCAGCGGGCGCGGGACTGAATGCGGCCGTCTTCACGGACGTCGATGGCGACGGTGATCCCGACGCCTTTGGTGTTTCCGGCGATGCGAGCTTTGCACGGTGGATCGAGAAAACGGGGTCAGGGTGGACATTCGGTGTTCACGGACTGGTTGATCAGCCGGCGGGCCCCCGCTCTCTGGCGGTCGGGGATGTCGACGGCGACGGCGATCCTGACGCGGTGGTGGCAGGCCGCGGCGATGACGTGGTTGTCTGGTATGAAAACCGCCGGTTCCACGCATGGCCGGAGTTTCATGGCCCTGCCGCCACGCTGCTCGATGGCGAGGCTTCGGGCGACCTGCCGATCCTGATCGCCGATCTCGATCGCGATGGCGCCCCGGACATTGTCTATGCGGGCATCGGCGCGGGGGAAGTGGGCTGGATCGCCGGTGACGGCGCGGGCGGCTTCGCGAGCGCCGCCACCCTGGCGAGCGTATCCGACCCGGTGGCCTTAGCGGCGGGTGACCTCGACCGGGACGGGGATCTCGATCTCGTCGTTGCCGCGAGCGGGGACTCTGTTGCGCCGGTGTGGCTCGAAAATCCCGGCGGCACCGGGATGTGGAACGCCCACGCGACCAGCGCGATGCTCACAGAGACCTTTGCCACGCTCGGCGACGTCGACGGCGACGGCGACCAGGACATCCTTGTCACAACCACCGCCGACTCGGTGCTCTGGCTGGAGAACCGGCTTGGCGATGGCGTGAACAACGACATCAACCCGAGCGCCAACGTGATCTCCTCGAGCATGACCGGCGCGCGCATGGTGCGGCCCATTGACGTGGACCGAGACGGCGATCTCGACCTGGCCGTCGCGGCCAGCGGGCTCGATGATTTCGTCTATTTCATCAACGACGGCAGCGGCAGCTTCGGCATGGCGCAGAACCTGCCGCGCACCCTGCTCGATCCCTTTGACGGTCCGGCCTCCATCGCCGCTGCGGATTTTGACAACGACGGTTACGTTGATCTGGTCGGCCGGACGCTGGGCGGTGTGCACATGCCCTTGTGGCAGAACGGGGGTGCCGGTTTCTTTGAACCGGAACTGCTCCTGCTCCAGAACGCGAACTCGGTGGAGATCAGCCTTGCCGACCTCGACCGCGACGGAATGACCGACCTGCTCTACCTCGACGCGGGACATGCCCGGTGGGCCAACATGCCCAACGAACTCGCGGAGGTCGGCACCGCGCTCTCCCACGTTGAGGCGGGCGATCTCGATGGCGACGGGGACCTCGACCTCGCGGTCTCGGAGGCCGCAACGGGCCGCGTGCTCTGGATTGAAAACGTAGGCGGCGTCTTTTCCGTTGTTGTGGAGGACCTGGCGCCCGTCACAGCGCTCGAAGAAGAGTCTTATGCGCTGCTGAAACTGACCATTACGAACAATGGGAAACCCGGGGACGCAGCGATTGCGCTGATGGGCCTGCGCCTCGACCTGGAAGTCACGGCCGGTGATCCCATGGAATACTCCGAATACAACGCCCTGATTGCCGGCATCTCGGTGTATGCCGACGACGGGTCGGGCGACTTCGACTGGTTGCTCGATACACGGGTCGACCTGAGTTTCGGTCCAGTTTTCAGTGCGGGGCGCTGGTCACTCGACGTTGTGACCTCGCTGGATCCGATTCCCGACGCATTCCTGCTCGGCCCCGGCGAGAGCAGCACGCTTTTTGTCGCTGCGGGGATCGAAAACATCACTGCCTTTACCAGCCCCACCACATTTCGGGTGACGCTGCCGGCCGCTGACGGCCTCATGGTGTTCGACCAGGAAACCGATCTGCCGGTCGCAGGCGGGCTGGGCGGCGACGTGACATCGGGGCTGGTCTCCGTCGCAGTCGGCGACGTCGTGATCGATGAATTCCTGGGGGTGGAATCCCTGATTTATCCGGGCGTGCTGGAGAGTCTGGAGTGGGCGACACAGAATGCGACGGCCTGCGAGCTGAGCGGCGGCGAGCTGGCCTCTCCCTACGCAGTCGGTATGCTCTCGCTGGATTCCGGCGTGTATTTTCCGAACCCGATCGGGGACACGACCTATACGCTGACCTGCGAGGGCGGCGGCGGACCGGTCAGTGCGGAGGTCGTGCACGTGCACAACGCCCGCCCGTTTGCCATGGATGATGCCTATGAAGCGATCCGTGACAAGACGCTGAGCGTAGGGGCCGCGTCGGGCGTGCTTGCCAATGACACCGATGACGGGCGCACGGCTCCGCTCAGTGTGAGCAATTTTATCGACACCAGCGCGCAGGGCGGCACGGTCAGCATCGCGGCCGACGGCAGTTTTACCTACTCCCCGCCTGCGGGTTTTACCGGCAGCGATTCCTTTTCCTACCAGATCAGTGACGGTCAGCGCACCGACGATGCCGAGGTAAGCATCACGGTGAGCGATCCGCCGCCGGGTGCGGACGCATCCGCCTCCTCCGGCGGTTGCACCCTTGCTTCCCGGCGCGAGCCGGGGTTCTCGCTCTCCCTGCTGCTCATGGCGATGGCGCTCGCGGCGCTTGCAAGGCCGCGCCGCTCCTGAACTTCCCGCTGCCCCGTGACGAAATGCAGCCGGGCTGATATTTTTGGAACCTCGAATATACTGGGCGCATCAGTCAGAGTGACTGACCAGACAGGTCCACCACGGGCGCCCGGCATCCGGGCGCGGAGGAATCGCGCGTGAATCAGTTGACCGGACTCTTTGAACGGGGCGCCGATGCCCTGAAAATGAACCAGCTCATCAGCCTGCTCGGCGGCATTCCCGGCGTGCTCCTGCTGCTGGTGTTCGTGGTGATTCCGATCTCCATCGCGATCTACGACCTGACGCAGAAAAAACACGCCATTCGCCGCAATTTTCCCGTCATCGGCATGCTGCGTTACGCCCTGGAGACCGTTGGCCCCGAGCTGCGCCAGTATCTTTTTGCCAGCGACCGGGATGACCGTCCCATCCCGCGCTACATGCGCGCGTGGATCTATGCTTCCTCGAAAAAAATGACGGCGACCGTGGCCTTCGGCACGCGCAAGGACATGGACAAGCCGGGCACCATACTCATGCGCCACAGCGCCTTTCCGGTGCTCGACGTCGAACCCACCCAGCCGCGCGTCGTGGTAGGCGAGCGCACGCCCAATCCCTATGAAGCCAGCGTCTTCAATATCTCGGCCATGAGCTTCGGCTCGCTCGGCGCGCACGCCATCACCGCGCTCTCGCAGGGCGCGAAGATGGCCGGTTGTTTTCACAACACCGGGGAGGGAAGCGTCTCGCCCTATCATTTGAAAGGCGGCGCCGACATCTGCTGGCAGATCGGCACAGGCAAATTCGGTTGCCGTACCGCCGACGGCGGTTTCGATCCCGAGCTCTTTGGTGAGATGGCGAGCCGCGAGCAGATCAAAATGATCGAGATCAAGCTCTCTCAGGGGGCCAAGCCCGGCAAGGGCGGCGTGCTTCCCGGGGAGAAGGTCACTGCCGAGATCGCCGCCACCCGCAAGGTGCCCGTCGGCAAGTCCGTTCTCTCGCCCACGCGTCACCGCGAGTGGGACGACATCCGCGGCATGCTCGAGTGGATCGACATGACCCGCGGGATTTCGAAGAAGCCCACGGGCGTGAAGTTCTGCCTTGGCAACCCGGCCTTCGTCGAGGACCTGTGCCAGGAGATGATCAACACGGGGATTCTGCTGGACTTCATCACGGTCGACGGCGCGGAGGGCGGCACCGGCGCCTCGCCGCTGGCAATGACCGATTACCTGGGATACCCGCTCCACGACGGGCTCATGATCGTCGACAACGCGCTACGCCGGCACGGGCTTCGCGAGAAGATCCGCGTGATCGCCTCGGGCAAGGTCTTCACCGGCGCGCAGCTCGCCATCGTCGCCGCCCTGGGTGCCGACATGGCCAACAGCGCGCGCGGCTTCATGCTCAGCATCGGCTGCATCCACGCGCTTCGCTGCAACACCAACCACTGCCCGGCCGGCGTCGCCACCCAGAGCAAGTGGCTCCAGCGCGGCCTCGTGCCCGAGGTAAAAGCCCCGCGCGTGGCCAACTACCACGCCGCCGTCATCCACGAACTCAACCTCGTCCTGCACGCCTGCGGCAAGACGCACCTCAATCAGCTCGAACGCGGCGATGTGATGAAAATGGTGGACTTCAACAAGCTCGTCAGCATGGACGAACTCGTCCCCTACGACGCCGTCCCCCACATGCGCCCGCGCGAGAAAGACCCCGTGACGATCAAGGAAGAGAAGGCGGGCTAAAGCCCCTCGATGAACCGCGCCATGCTGCGAATGGACGGCATGGCCTCGCGAAGCAGCGGGTGCAGGGACTGCCAGACATGCGGCATGTCCTGCCAGACCTCGGCATGGAAGCCGGGGTTCACCTCGGCCAGAATCTTTGCGAGTTCCTTGCCCTCGGCATGGAGCGTGTCGCCTCCGCCGAGGCTCAGGTGCACCGGCGGCAGGTTTTCGAAACCCGCCCGGTCCAGGGCGTGCGTCGCTGGATCGACGAAGGTGTGCCGCGAGAAGGCGTCCATGAGCTTGATCGGCAGGCCCGGGTCTTCAAAGCCCGCGGCGCGCGGCGTCTTGATTTCGAAATCCACCCACGGACAGATGGCCACGATGCCGACCGGAGGGGGAACTCCCTCGTCGCGGATGCGCTGGGCCAGCGCAAAGACCATCGCACCGCCGGCGGAATCGCCGGCCAGAACGACCTTCTCGCCCGGGCGCTCTTCAAGAAGGTGCCGGTAGACGCGCATCGCATCGTCGATGGCGGCCGGGTAGGCGTGCTCGGGCGCCAGGCGGTAGTCGAAAGCGAGCGCCCGGCGGCCACTGGCCTGCACGAGCCGCGAGACCAGCGCCGTGTGGCTGCGCACCGAGCCCGCGCAGAATCCGCCGCCATGGCAATACAGAATGGTCGCTTCGCCCCTCGGGCTGGTCGGCGTAAACCAGCGCACCCCGATCCCGTCCATTATCGTGTCACGGGTCCGAACCCCGCGCACCTGCGCACTTCCGGCAGCGTCGACCATCCTGCGCAGCAGGCGGTAGTCGCCCCGGTAGGCGCGCTCGCGCGCGGGCTTTGAGGCAAGCTGGAACACGCCGCTGATCGCCCGCATCACCGGCCGCGGCGTTCGTCGTTTGTGATGTTGCATGGGGTGATCCTCCGGCATGTGCGCCGTCGCGGTGCGAAGCTTAACCGACATATTCCCACGCGAGAAAGACACTGCAATGCCCAGGGAAGAGAAAGTGGACTGATGGGTCGACGGGTTAGCCCTGGAGTGCGGCCCCGCACTTTGAGCAGAACTTTGGGTTCATACCCTTGCCCAGATAAGAGTTGCAGGCCGGGCATCGCCAGTTCCAGAGCGAGAAGCCCGCGTAGGAGACGACAATGGCGATCAACCCGATGAGGCAAATGCCCTTGTCGATTCCGAGAAACACATCGCCTGCCTGGTCTTGCAGCCAGAAGGCGAGAAACAACGACGCAATGGCAGGAACCGCGAACGCATACTGGCGAATGCGGCGTCGAGAAAACTCAGTCATTGCGGGATCGTTCGTTTTCGATTCGCCTTCTCTCATGATTACCTGCTCATTGTACCTTGGGAGTTAAGTAGAGCTAACCCTTGGCGGGTTCGCCGTTGCTCGGGGATGCGGGTTTCTTGCCGGTCATCTCACCCAGGTAATCGGGCAGATCGACGCCGGCCATTTCCGCCAGGTCATGGAGCGGGGGCAGGGTCTTGATCATTCCCGACAGGAAGTTGGCGGTTGAACTCTTGCCCCCCTCGGAGCCGGTGTCCCAGACGGTGATCTTGTCGATCTTGAGGTTCTGGATCGCCTCGACCTGCTTGCCGACGATCTCTTCGAGTTTTTCTACGAGCAAGAAGGTAGCCGCTGCGCGAACATCGCCA
>JAGRBM010000290.1 GCA_020434085.1 Chrysiogenia bacterium
ATCGGCGTTGTTTATAAGCCGGCCAACAGCGGTCACATCTTTGCCGAAACGCAGGAAGCGGCCCGGAAGCTGGGGCTGGAAATCGTGGGCGCGAAGATCGATCTCAAGCAGGACATCCCGCGCGCCACGCGCGGGCTTCGCGGGAACATCGACCTGCTCTGGATGGTGCGTGACCCCATCCTGCTCGAACCCGACGCCCTGCGCGAGCTGCTCAAGTTCTCGCTGATCGAGAAACTGCCCCTGCTGACCTTTTCCGCCACGGTCGTGCGCGCCGGCGCCATGATGGCCGTGACGCCCGAAGAGCACGGCATGGGCCGTCAGGCCGCCCGTATCGGCAAGCAGATCCTGGCCGGCAAGCGCCCGGGTCAGATCCCCGTGCAGGGCCCGACGGACCACCGCATCGCACTCAACCTCGCCACGGCCAAGCGTATCGGTCGCCTTGAAGATCTTGCCATCAACGTTCTCATCTTCGCCGCCGAGAACAAGCAGTCCATCGAAGTATTTCGCTGATTCTTATTGAGCCGGGTTTGTTTCAGGCTCGCCATTCAATGCGCGAAGCTGCGCGACGCGGTGGCGTTCAAACTCGATCACCGCATCGGCCAGCGCCGAGGCGATCTGTTCCTGATACTCAGCGCTCTGCAGCCTGTCGCGCTCGCGCGGGTTGGTGACGAACCCGATTTCGACCAGCACGGCGGGCATCTGCGCGCGCGAGAGCACAAAGAAGGGGGCCTGCTTCACGCCGCGGTTGGTGGTGTTGAGTCCGGCAGCCAGCCGCGTCTGCACGATGCCGGCGAATTCCTCGGAGCGGCGGATCTGGTCGGCCGAGGCCAGGGAGAGCAGCGTAAGCAGAAGCGGGTCGTTGGGATTGCTGCCTTCGTATTTGAGGGCCTCGTTCTCGATGAGCGCCGTTTTGCGGGCGTCGTCGTCACTGGCTTCCGGGCTCAGCAGGAAGGTCTCCACCCCCCGGGCGCCCTTGCGCTGTGCGGCGTTGGCGTGGATGGAGACGAAGAACCTTGCCTGGTGCTCGTTGGCAATGGCCATGCGCTGGTGCAACGGGACGAAGTGGTCATCGTCGCGGGTGAGCAGGATGGGCAGGTTGGGGGCCCGCTCGCGCAGGATGTCCCGGGCCTTGAGGGCAACGGCCAGGACGACCTCGCTCTCGCGGATCGCGCCGGAGACGACGGCGCCGGTGTCTTCGCCCCCGTGGCCGGGGTCCAGAATGATCGGTCCCTCGAATTCTCCGTCCGAAGAATTTCCGGAAAACATGGCAGCCATGGCCTGGCTGTGATCGGTCTGTCCGGGCCTTTGCCTGTCTTTTGAGCCTGTTCCGGCCGGGTTCCCCGCGCCGGCGCAGGCGCTCAGAACCAAAGCGCCCAGCAGGGCGCCGAATATTGTTGAAATTGAGTGATTTCCAGTGGTTATCATGGATCTGGCATGGGCAGACTTTCGCGTTGTTTTCGCCATCATTTGTTTCGAACCCCTTCAGGTCGCTTCTGGGTCTGCCTCAGATTCAGGCATTCTAGTCAACAAATCGCCCGGCCAGAACCCCAAGTAACCCCCCGATATGGTTGGTATTTTGCCACCCTGCGTCTTGACACCTTTCCCCGGACGTGGCAGCGTGCCCACTTAGGAAGTCTTGGTTTGTGGTTCTGCAAGGGATGCTGAGGCGCGAAAGCTTTTAGAGCTGGAGCAGGAACGTCGAAGCATGGGAAGGCTTTGCGGAAATGCCGGTGCGAAACCCGGTTCGCAGACCAGGGGTGAGGAGCAGGCTGAAAACGCGGGGAAAACGCATCCGATTCTTCGGTGCGCGTTTACAGACTGGTCAGTAAAAAAGATTTCAGCGAGACCTCTACGGGGATTGGGTGTTTGGGTTTGGGAACCCCCGTTGAGAGTGGGAAGCATCAGTGGACGGGAACAAGGGAAAGAAGCGGCTAACCGTTTTTGTTGTTCCTGAGGGCGAAACCAATCTGCGTCGCCTTCAGGTTCCGGCATGGTTTTTCAGCAAGAAAGTGTGGCGCGTCGTAGGCGTGCTCGCGCTGGTGCTGGGCGTACACTATGCGGTCTCGGTGCATCGCTCGATCCAGACTTCGGATCTGCTGGCCGAGAACAAGGCGCTGCGCGATCACGTCGCGGAACTGACCGGCCGGGTCGAATCCATTAAATCGGATCTTGAGCGTGTCGATACCCTCGACTACCGCGTTCGCGCGATCTTCGGACTGGAGTATCCCTCCGAAGTCCAAAATCCGGGCCTTGGCGGGCCGCTTGTCCCCAACATGAGCGCCTACGAAGGGCTCGATCCCAAGGACGCCAGCCGCCTGCGCCGTCTCGATCACGACATTTTCGACGCGAAGACCCGCGTTTCGATTCAGGAGCAGAGCCTCGAAGACCTGCTCAATCACTTTGGCGAGCAGCGCTCGCAGCTCGCATCGACTCCCTCGATCTGGCCCACCCGCGGCTGGCTTACCTCGACCTTCGGCACGCGCCGCGATCCCTTTACCAATTCGCGCACCATGCACCACGGCCTGGATGTGGCGGCCAGCATTGGCACGCCGGTCGTCTCGCCGGCTGACGGCGTGGTGGTCTTCGTGGGCGCGCGTTCAGGCTATGGCAAGGTCATCACGGTTGATCACGGCTACGGGGTGAGCACGATCTACGGCCATCTCTCGGAGTCCAAGGTGAAGGTAGGCGACCAGGTCCGTCGCGGTGAGGACATCGCCGCGGTCGGCAATACCGGCCGCTCGACCGGGCCGCATCTGCACTACGAAGTTCGTGTCAATGACGTGCCCGTGGACCCGATGAAATACATCCTGAACTGACAGCATCTCTCAGAGGTACGTTCGCAAAAAGGCCGGTTCCGCGGGGAAGCGGCCTTTTTTGATTCAAGGTGACAAGCCAGTCGGCAGGGCTTCTCGATTGCGGCGAGGGTCGCTTTGGGTTAATCGTAATCCGGTTCGGGTTACCGCGCCCGTTCAGGCCCGTCGGCATCTCCCCGTTGTCGACACGACACAAACCAGCAACGGCGCCCTGGAGGGCCTTTGACCAGCAATCTGCTCATCAACGTTTCCCCGGTCGAGACCCGGGTGGCCCTCGTGGAGCAGGCCCGCGTGCGCGAAATTTACATCGAGCGCCCCGACGAGCTGGGAATTACGGGAAATATCTACAAGGGCCGGGTCGACCGGGTCCTGCCGGGCATGCAGGCAGCCTTCGTTGACGTTGGGCTCGACCGCGCAGCGTTCCTGTATGCCGGCGATGTGCTGGGCCCCGACGGTGAAGTGGACTACCCCGGCGCCAACGGGAACGGGCACGACATCGATATCGATTTTGCCGACAACGGCCACCCCCACCGCACGGCTCCCCCGATTCAGGAGCTTCTCAAGGCCGGGCAGGAAGTGCTCGTTCAGGTGGCCAAGGAGCCGCTTGGCACCAAGGGCGCGCGCGTGACCTCCCACATCTCGCTTCCGGGTCGTTACTTGGTTTACATGCCGCTGGCCGAGCACGTCGGAGTTTCGCGACGCATCGAATCCGTCGAAGAGCGTGAGCGGCTGCGAACGCTGGTCGACGAGCTGCGCAACGGCGAGGGCGGTTTCATCGTGCGCACCGTGGCCGAGGGCGCGAGCGACGAGGAGCTGCTGCGCGACATCAGCTACCTGAGAAAATCATGGCAGCGCATCAGCGCCCGGCGCGAGCATCTACCGCTGGGGCGTCTGGTGCACCAGGAACTCTCCGTCTCCCTGCGCGCGGTGCGGGACATCCTGACCCCGGACATCGATCAGGTCATCGTCGACGACGCAGCGGAGTTTGAGCAGGTGCGCGAGTTCCTCGACGTGTTCGAACCCTCGCTGGGCTCGCGCGTGGAACTCTACACCAACCAGGAACCGCTCTTCGATCGCTTCGGCATCGAGATCGATATCCAGCGGATGCTTGCACGAAAGGTCTGGCTTCCCTCTGGTGGCTACATCGTCATCGATTCCTTCGAGGCGCTCACCGCCATCGACGTGAACACCGGCCGCTACGTGGGCAAGCGCAACTTCGAGGAAACCGTCCTCAAGACAAACCTCGAAGCCGTCGCCGAAATCGTCTCGCAGCTTCGTCTGCGCAACATCGGCGGCATCATCGTCATCGACTTTATCGACATGGAGCGCATCAGCTCGCGCGAGAAGGTACAAGCCGCGCTGGCCGACTCCCTGCGAGCAGACAAGGCGCGCACAACGATCACGAAGATCAGCGATCTGGGGATCGTCGAAATGACCCGCAAGCGCATCCGCGAACCGGTGCTGCATACCCTGGCCGCGACCTGCCCCTATTGCGACGGCCACGGCTGGGTTCGCTCGTGCACCAGCGTGGCCCACGAAATCCTGCGCCAGCTCGTGCGTGAGCTCAATTCCGTTCGCGGGAACCTGGGAGTGCGCGCTCACCCGGACGTGATCACGCGCCTTCGCGAGGAAGACCACCAGGGGGTGGCCCACGTCGAGGAGAAATACGGCATGCACATCTCACTGGAGAGCGTTGTCGATTTCCACCAGGAACACTTCGAGATCCGGCCGCTCGGCCAGTAATCACGGCATTGCCCGCAAGTCTGTTTCCCTGAAAATCTTGATGAGCTGTATGTAGATGGCGAGCTCAATGTTGCTGCGCTCGGCGCGAAGGCGCTCAAGCGGCTCGCGCGGGTCCCACGCCCCGTTACTCACGAAGATGGGCGTCTGCTTGCGGTGCAGGCGCTCGCCATCATCGATGAGCGCGTGCTCGATCGCACCGCCGAGTTTCCAGCGGACGACCTGCTCGCGCGGGGAACCCTTGTCGTAGCAGAGCTGAAAGCGCATGAGCCGGCCTGCATCGCTCAGCCAGACGTAGAGATCGTGGTTCTCATCCGAATACCAGCGGAGGCGAAACCCCTCTCCGCCGCGTTGCTTCACAATCTGCGGATTGATCTCATGCATTGCGCGGCCAGGGTAACACAGGCGTGCGGCGGAGTCGGTGAGTTAAACCACGGCGTGAAGTGGTTCACGCACCCAGCGACTTGCGGCCTTCGTAGAAAATCCGGTCCTTCCAGTCATGCCCGCGCACGTGTGTATCGGGCCAGACGATGCATCGCTCCAGACTCGTGTCGTCGTCGAGCCGCGAGCCCGCACCCACAATCGCGCCGGGGCCGATCTGCACGTCGTAGCCGACAGTGACATCCTGCCCGACGAAGGCGGGGCCCTGCATCTCGGGGTTCTCGGGACAGACCCATGCGTGCGGCGTCCATACGCCGGGCTCGATGCTCTCGTAGCCGCGCGCCTGCAGCATCCGCCGCGTGCGCGTGGCGAGCAGGTCGTCCCCGTCCAGGTTCGCCAGAAGTGCGGCGCTGGCTGCCAGGTAGCGCTCGGGCGTGCCCAGGTCATCCCAGGGAGCGTCGCTCACGAACTGCGCGCGGACCGGGGCGCCTTTTTCGAGCAGGGGGCGGTAGACCTCCTGCACGATGCAGAAGACCTGCGCAGGCGGTAGTTCTTTGAGAATCTCCGGTGAGAGAACATGCAGGCCGGTAAAGAGCCCGGCCTTCGCGCCCGGCGGCGGAGTTTCCCCGGGTGCAAGGTAGCCGCCGATACGCCCGTCCTCATGGGCCCAGAATCCGCCGGCCTGTTGCCAGCCCTCATCGCGCAGCAGCAGCGTCGCCAGCGGTTTGTCTTTTTCAAAGGCGGCGACCGCTGCGCCCAGGTCGATGCCGTGAAGGACGTCGGCATTGGCGATCAGGAAGGGGGCGCCCTCCAGGTGGCCGCGCACATTGCTGACTGCACCGCCGGTCCCCAGCAGTGTGGTCTCGGTAACGAGTTCCACCGGCAGGGCGGATTCGCGCTCGCCAAGATATGCCTGCATCTTTTCGGCGAGGTGATAGGCGTTGGCCACGACCTCGGAGACCTGTGCCTCCGCAAGTGCGGCCAGGCTGAATTCGATCAGCGGTATATCGAGAACGGGAATCAGTGGTTTTGGAAGCAGGTGGGTGAGGGGGCGAAGACGCCGTCCCTCACCGGCGGCCAGCAACAGGGCCTTCATTTTGGTTTTCTCCCGGGGATGAATTCCCCAAGTATCACAGGGTGGGTCGCGCCGGTCACACTCGGCAGGTTGCCCGGCCACTTCGCAACGTGGCAGGCGGCCAGCCAGGCAAAGAGCAGCGCCTCGACCGAGTCGGGGTCGTAGCCGATCGCATCGACGCTACGTATCGAGATACCTGGCACCCTGCGCGCCAGTTCATCGAGCAGCGCGGGGTTGTGCGCGCCGCCGCCGCACACGTAGAGGTGATCGGCGGAGGGTCGCTCCTTGCGATAGGGCGCAAGCGAGCGGGCAATGGACTCCGCGCTCAGCGCCGTCGCCGTTGCGAGGATGTCCTCGGGCGAAAGCCCGAAGACGCCTGCGTCCTGGAGAATCTTCTGTGCGAAAAGATCGCCGAAGTCCTCGCGGCCGGTCGACTTGGGCGCCTTTCGCTCGAAGTAGGGATGCTGCAGAAGCTCGGCCAGCAGCGCCTCGTTGACGCTGCCCGCGGCGGCCATCTTGCCGCCGTGGTCGTAGCTGGCGGCGCCGCCGGTCAGGTCTTTGACCAGCGCGTCCATGAGCATGTTGCCCGGACCCGTATCGAAGGCGATGGGGCCGTCCTTGCCCGGACCCATGCCGGGGATGGTCACATTGGCGATGCCGCCGATGTTCACGAGAAAGGCGTCGCGCTCGCCGAGCATGGACAGGTGCAGCACCGGCGCGAGAGGCGCACCCTCGCCGCCGGCGGCCATGTCGCGGTGGCGCAGCCGCGCAACGGTATCCACGCCCGTTCGCTCAGCAATGATCGCGGGGTCGGCAATCTGAAACGTGGAGCGGACGCTGAACTCGCGCACCGCGCCGGCAAACTCGAATTGCGCGGTGCGCGCGTCGGGCACGTGGCGCACGGTCTGGCCGTGGGAACCGATGGCCGCGACGTCTTCGAGGTTCACCTCGCCCTTTGTCGCGATCTCGGCGGCTGCGACGGCGAAGAGCTCACCGAGCAGCGCGTCGAGGCGCAGCACATCATCGAGTGCGGGATTGGATGCGTGACACAGCTCGAGGATCAGGCCCCGGACTTCCTCGGGGTAGGGGAAGGTCTCGAAAGCCAGCAGCTTGTCGATGCGCGGCGCACCGCCGGAGGCGGTGTCAATGCGGGCAAGCGCGGCGTCGATTCCGTCGACGGACGTGCCCGAGAGCAGCCCGATCCACAACATAAGGATTTAGTGCACGTGGTGCGACGGGGCAGAGACCCGTTTGGCCAGAATTTTCTTGAAACTGCTGGTGATGGCATCGTGGCAGCCCCTGCAGACCACGAGGCGAACCTTCTCTTCGAGGTCGTCGGCATGGGGCTCGGGCGCATCGGCATGGAGGCCGTACTCGCTTTCGATGCCGGTGTCATCGAACTCGTCGGGGGCGCAGGCCTCTTCGTCTTCATCGCAATCGATGTCGATGTCCACGAAACTCTCGAAATTCAGTACGTACCGGGATTCGCCGGAGTGATAGACCTTGCTGCAGCGATCACAGCGCTCGCGGGTCCGTCCCAGCCCTTCTGCCTTGCTCACGATTGTCACCTTGTCGGTTTTAGCCCTGCGAGAGAGGATTCTACTACGGAACGCGCTTGCGATGCCAGCCCTCTTCGAAGTGCTTCTCAGCGGCCCAGCGCGTCGCTCATTTCCTTGACGATCATCCGGGTGGCCACGGCCGGGCTGTCGGCGTTGCGAATGGGGCGGCCCACCACCAGGTGCGAGGCCCCCGATCCCAGGGCCCCTGCGGGGGTCGAGACCCGTGCCTGGTCGTCGAGGGAGGCATCCGAGGGGCGGATGCCCGGCGTGACGATGAGGAAATCCTCGCCGAGTTCCTTGCGGATGGTTGGCGCCTCCAGGGCGGAGGCCACGACGCCGTCGCAGCCGGACTCGCGCGCGAGCCTGGCCAGCCGCACCACGTTTTCCAGGGCGTTGCCGCCCAGGCCAATCTGGCCCAGGGATTCGTCGGTGTGGGAAGTGAGAATCGTCACCGCCAGCAGGTGGGGACGGGTCTTGTTCTCGCGCTCGCTCTCTTCATCCAGGGCGGCGCGGGCGGCCTTCATCATGTCGGGTCCGCCCAGCGCGTGGACGTTGCACATCCACACGCCCATGTGCACGGCGTTTCGGCATGCGGCCGCCACAGTGTTGGGGATGTCGTGGAACTTGAGGTCGAGAAAGATCTCGCAGCCCTGCTTGGCCATCTTGCCGACCCAGTCGGGACCGGCGCGCATGAACAGCTCCGGTCCGACCTTGAAGCGAACTCCGAAGTGATTGAGCTGGTGAAAGAGCTCGCGGGCCTCGGAGGCCAGCGGCGTGTCGAGTGCGACGATGAGTTTCTTGGCTGCGTTGTTCTCGCTCATGAGTGGGTTCCTCGCGGCAATCAGGACATGAGCCCGGACTGGATCTGCCGGATTTTTTTGATGATCTCTTCGGCTTTCGCATTCTCGCAGGAGTTGCGAACGCTGAAGATCAGAAAGTTCAGGAATTCGTTGAGCCCGTCGACCAGCAGTTCATAGTTCATCAGCTCGGCAAGGCCCGCAATGGCCAGGGTCGAACCGCCACTGGTCTGCAGCTTGTCCAGATTCGCCATCAGCTTGTCGGGTTCGAGCTGCCCGGCGGCGTTGGTGCTCGCGCCGACGAAGACCCCTTCGAAGCGCGAGCCCGAGAGATCGTCGAAGAAGGAGGCGAGCGTCTGGTCGACATCGATGCCGGTGGCGTAGCTCTTCATGTCTTGATAGAGCTGGCCGAAGATCTGGTTGTATTCGCTGATGGCGTCGAGCATCCGCTGCTTGGGATCCTGCTTGGCGGACTCGCCGGGCACGCGCACTTCAATGAATTTGGCGCGGGCCAGGTCATACAGGGCGCGCTTGGCCTCGAAGTCGCCGCGCTTGGAACCGCGGATGATCTGGCTGACCGTGCGGCGCCCGTCGCAGAGCGCGAGCACCTTGCCCTCGAAGTCCGAGAGATCGGTCTTGGGCGCAGAGTCGCGGCGAACCGGCACGGCATCGTCCTGGGGGATGACCTCTTCGATCATGGCCATCTCGTCGGAGCGGCGGATGCCCTCCATCAGCAGGCTCTGGCTCGAAAGGGTGATGCCGCTGAGATCTTCGGGGAGCAGGGAGTCGCCCTCGAGGAAGAAGAAACTTCCAAGGCGAAGGCCGAAGACCGAGTAGACAATCTCTTCGACCTGCAGGTGCACGTTCTCCCACAGTACCTTCGGCGTGATGTAGCCGAGCTCCACCAGAATTTTTCCAAAGCGCGTGTCCGGACGCATGTTGCGCTCGGCCTCGCGGAGCTGGTTCTTGTCGATGACGCCGCGGCCGTAGAGGAACGTCCCGAGCCGGTCTTCTTCAATGTTGGAGGTGGCGAAGACAATCTCGCCGCGCTCGAAGTAGACGGAGATTTCGCCGGTGTGGAACGAGAGCCGGAGCATGCCCGACTTCTGCGCCATGGTGAGCATTCCGAACAGGTCCGGCGGCGGGAAGCGGCCCAGATCGCCGGCGAGAATGACGGTCCCGTGGGAGGCGGCTTCGGGAACGGGCGAGCCCGAGCCGATCACCGCAAGGTTCTCGGCCTGGCCGAGCAGCAGAATGGGCTTACCGGACTCGCTGAGCAGCGTGATCGTATCCGCCGGCAGCGTCAGTTGCTGTCCATTGAGCGTGAGCTTGGTGCCTGACATTCCCTCTCTACCCATCCTGTTCCGAAGGAGCGGCACTATAGCACCCCCTGCGGGGGATTCGAGTCGCAGGGCAAATTGTTCCAGATTTCCCGCTCCCGGGCCCGGGGGCGGGCGGCGCGGCAAAACAAAACGCCCGGAGCGCGATGGGGCGCTCCGGGCGTTGGTACTACAAAAAGTGAGGCGGATTTAGACCTGGCGGCCCACGATGTTGGAAACCTGCTCGGCCAGTGCGTCGAGCATCTGGTCCTCAGGCACCTTCTTGGCGACCTTGCCGTCCACGTAAAGCACGCCCTGACCGCGACCGGCAGCCAGGCCGATCTTGGCGGCCTGCGCCTCGCCCGGGCCGTTGACCACGCAACCCATGATGGCGATCTCGATGGGCTCTTCAACATTCTTGAAGCGGTCCTCGACCTGGTCGCAGAGCTTGAAGAGATCGATCTCCAGCCGTCCGCACGTCGGGCAGGCGATCAGGTTGATGCCCTTCTCGCGAAGGCGCAGCGACTTGAGGATTTCGAAGCCGGCCTTGATCTCCTCGACGGGCTCGGCCGTCAGGGAGACGCGGATCGTGTCGCCGATTCCCTGCGAGAGCAGCGACCCGATACCGATGGCGCTCTTGATCGTGCCGGAGAACTTGGTGCCCGCCTCGGTTACGCCCAGGTGGAACGGGTAGTCGACCTTGTCGGCCAGCAGCCGGTAGGCGTCAATCATCAGCTTGGGGTCCGATGCCTTGAGCGAGACCTTGATGTCGCCAAAGTCCATGTCTTCGAGGATCTGGATGTGGCGCATGGCGCTCTCGACCATCGCTTCGGGCGTAGCGCGCAGATACTTCTCGAGCAGATCGCGCTCGAGCGAACCGGCGTTTACGCCGATGCGGATGGGAAGCTTGTTGGCCTTGGCCGCATCGACGACCATGCGGACTTTCTTCTCACCGCCGATGTTGCCGGGGTTGAGACGAAGCGCGGACACGCCGGCCTCCGCCGCGGAAAGCGCCATGCGGTAATCGAAGTGGATGTCGGCGATGACGGGAATCTTCGCGTGTTTGACGATCTCGGGAAGCGCCGCGGCGTCCTTTTCGCTGGGGACGGTGCAGCGAACGATCTCGCAGCCGGCTTCGGTAAGCTCGGTGATCTGCGCGATGGTGGCCTCTGCGTCATAGGTGTTGGTCGTGCACATCGATTGCACGGAGATCGGCGCATCGCCGCCCACGGGCACGTTGCCCACCATGATTTGCCTGGTCTTGCGGCGATCGGGCCGCACGTCGTAATGCATGTTGCAATTGCTCCCTGCCGGATATCACCGATCCGGCGGCGGTTCGTAAGTCGCGCGCTACGCGTCCTGCTGAAGGAGCCCGGGGCACCTGTTCTCAGCGCGCGCACTCTATCAGCCTCCAGAGGCCGCTACAATGGGGTTTCCCCGCGCTGATGCCCGGCAGCCTATCTTTCATGGGCACCTGAAACAATCCCTGATTTTAATAAGTTGCGAATATGACACGGCTTTCCGCCCCCGGCGGGGTTTCGGTGGCGAAAATGCACTGCGCGGCGCTGCCCCGACGATTGAAACAGGCGCCCTGCGGCGCTTTTCAAGTTGACACGTCGCGGCGGCTTTGATACTTCTGACTCCGGTCAGGTTTGGCCGAAGTCAGGGCTGAACCAGGTCAGGCGGGATGGGAAACGACGAATGAAGGCGTTGCAGGCCGTAGAACAGCATGAATCGCGTCGCGAGCGGCAAAAAGCCGACCGCCGCCGCCGCATTTACGATGCGGCCATTGCCCTGTTCGCCGAAAAGGGTTTCGAGCAGACCACCGTCCAGGAAATCACGGACCGGGCGGATGTCGGCAAGGGCACGTTCTTCAATTACTTCCACAGCAAGGACGCCATCCTGCTCTACTACCAGGAGCAGCTCATGGCCGAGCTCGTCGAGGCGGTTGAAGCCTTCCCCGACGAGAGTCCGGCCAAGAAGATCCGCTACCTGTTTCGCTACTCCGTTTCCCAGTGCCGCCGCGAGGAGAGTCTCTTCATGAGCTTCCTGCGCGAGTGTTTCTCGCGCCCCATGCTCATCGAAGCCGACAAGGCCACGCACTCGGACATGAGCAACCGGATGGGCGAGCTCATCCGCGCTGGCGTGTTCGCCGGCGACTTCCACCCCCAGCTCAATGTGGAGATTGCCAGCCAGCTTCTCTCCGACATGTGGGTCGCCACGTGGATCGAATGGGGCTTCTTCGACAAGCCCTTTGATATCGGTGAATTGTTCGAGCAGAAGCTCGATTATTTGTTTGCTGCCTTCCGCAGCACTCCGGGCAACAGTGAAGACCAGTAGGAACTGAAGGAGCCAAGGACACCAATGAACGCACGAATGCTCATCGCAACTCTCGGAATGTTTCTCGCACTCATCGCGCTCAGCGCGCCAACGGCCTCGGCTGAAGAAGCACTTTCGGCCAAGGAGATCATGCGCCTTGTCGACCGGATGAACAGTACCGACGACTCCCAGCGTGATCTCACCATGACGCTGATCAACAAGAAGGGGAAAACCCGCGAGCGTTCGGTCGTCTCGTTCCAGAAGAAAATCGACGACGACAACGACAAGGCGATGGTTCGCTTCACCAAGCCCGGCGACGTGGCCGGCGTGGGGTTGCTGACCATCGAGCACAGCGACCGCGACGACGACCAGTGGCTCTACATGCCGGCGCAAAAGAAGACGCGCCGCATCTCCGCCGCTTCGAAGAGCGATTCGTTCATGGGTACGGATTTTACCTACGATGACATGAGTTCCATCAAGCTCGACGAATACGACTACACCATCAAGGGCAAGGAAACGATCGACGGCGTCGAAACCATCGTCATCGAGTCCGTTCCCAACAATGACAAGCGTCGTGAAGAGAGCGGCTACTCCAAGAGCATTGTCTGGGTGGACCCTGTTCGCTACGTGATGCTCAAGTCTGACTTCTACAACCTCAAGGGTGAGCACATCAAAACGCTCGTGCTCTCGGGTTACAAACAGTACGACAAGATCTGGATGCCCGACCGCATGGAAATGACCACCCTCAAGCGCGAGCACCGAACGGTGCTGGAATTTTCCAACACCAGCATCAACAAGGGACTCGACGACGATCTCTTCACCGAGCGCACCCTCCTGCGCGGACGCTGAGCGCGAGCAGCTCGCATGCGCCGCCCCGTTGAGGGGCCGGCATGGCGCCTTGTCGCCGGAAACTCTGGATAGGGGCAATGGACGAAAATATCTGGCAACGTCTGGCAGGTCTGGTCATTCGTTTTCGGTGGGTTGTGATTGCGGTGTTTGTTGGGGCCCTGGGCTACTTCGGTCCGGTGGTCGCGCGCAACGCGAAGAATGTCGACAACTCCCTGCGGATCTGGTTCGAGAAGGGCGATGCCGACTACGCCCGCTACAACGCCTTCAAGGAAGAGTTCGAATCCGACGAGCTCATCATGGTCACCATCGAGGTGCCCGAGGGCGACGTCTTCACCCCGCGTTACCTGAACCTGCTCGACGAGATCTCCGACGCCATGGAAGGCGTCGTGGACATCGAGGATGTTCAGTCGATCATCACGCAGAACCATGTGCGCGGCAACGACGAGGGCCTGGTGATCGAGCCCGTGGTGGACCTCGATGAAGAACTCACTCCCGAGGTGCTCGCAAAGGCGCGCGAGCTGGCGCTCAGCGAAGAGACCTTCGTCGGGTTCCTGATCTCCGGTGATGGCAAGGTTGCCAACGTCGCCGGCACGATCATCCCGACCGAGGACAAGGACGTCAAACGCCGCATCGTCAACGATGTGTGGGCGGCGGTGAAGCCGATCGAGAAGGCCAACCCCGACGTGACCTTCGTCTATAGCGGGGCGCCCATGTTCGACGTCGCCTTCGACGACATGGCGGTGGCCGACGGAGAGATGTTCTTTCCGCTCACGCTGGCGCTGGTGTGCCTGATTCTGTTCGTGGTCTTCAGGCGGCCCTCCATGGCCATTCTGCCGGTCATCGTAATGGGCGCGGTCATCACCTACGTCTGGGGCACCTACTTCGCCATGGGCGAGTCGATGAACATGGC
>JAGRBM010000291.1 GCA_020434085.1 Chrysiogenia bacterium
CAGCATGCCGGCCTCCATCCCCATCAGCCACAACGGCAATGATGCCCGGCATAATCTCAAGAAAAAGGCCGCCCCGAGGGGGCGGCCTTTCCAGAAGCCACGGCTGAAATTCAGTCGTCCCAGAAACCGATGATTTCCTCACCGTCGATGAAGATGCCATCGCAATCTTCGGCGGAGGCGGCGTTGGTGCCACCGTAACAAGCGCCGCCTTCATAGCTGTCAAAGCCCTTGATGTAGCTGGAATGTGCCGATGCATCGATACGCAGCGGGGTACTGTAACCCCAGACCGGCGTGGGATCGCTCACGCCGCCAACCATCGGCTCGGACAGTCCGGGGTTGATGGTGATGAGCCCGTCGAAGGTCCAATCGTCGCTAACCTCGAAATCTTGTTCTTCGGTGAGGGTCAGCCGGCCGCTGAGGGCGACCTCGGTATTGTCGGTGGAAATGCCCATCGTCATGAAGTCGAGCAGGTTGCCCTCGATCTGGCAGTTGCTCAGGACCAGGTCATAGCGGTCGTAATCCCCGATGAACTGGCCCCAGGGGGCGGGGCCCTTCGCGCCGGCCATCTCCGGGGGAAGCCCCTCGTAGGTTTCCGAAGTGGTCACGATCAGCACGCCGGTCCCGGGCGCACAAGCCTCGGAGAGATCGATGGTCCCGGTGAGCGGGCCGAACCGCACAATCTGCCCCTCGGGAATCGTCACGCCGTCGAAGTGATCTTCGAGCAGCATGCCGTATTCGACGTAGATATCTTCGGTCTCACTCATGCCCCAGGTCAGCTCGTAGAGCAAATCCATGAGTGCATCGAAGTCACCATCGCCGCTGGGAAGCCCCTTGCCCGCCGATGTCGTCATCTCGACTTCGCCGTCGCAACCCGTGCAGGTGATCCCGCCCACGATGCTCGATTCGCTCGGGCCATCGTAGTTGCCCAGAAGTGCGACGAACGGATCGTCACTGCTACAGGCCTGTGCTCCAAAGACCACAACGACCGCCACGGCCATCAATGCGACCACTTTCTTGAAAATTCGCTCCATATTCCTCAGTCCTTCCTCGTTTTGCTGAACTTGCTCACGGTAGACCGCGCAAGGCCACCTTTATAGAACAGTTCTCGGGGAAGGACACCCTCAAAAAAACCCGCCCCGACCGGCAGGGGCCGATCGGGGCGGGTTTGATCAGAAATCAGATGTACAGTGAATTGGGCCGCGGCGCCGATCAGTCAAAGAGCGAACTGATGTATTCGGCGCTGACAAACGTCCCTTCGCAGCCTGCTTCGGTTACGGTTGTACCGTCGTAACAGATGCCTCCGCTCAAAACGGCCGTTCCAACGGTCTTCGTATCGGCAATCTTGAAATCGACAGTGACCGGCACGTCATAGCCCCAGATCAGCGTGGGCGCGGGCCCGCCGGGGTCCACGGCGCCGGGGTTGAGTCGGACGCTGCCCTTCATGGTGAAGCTGAAGTCCGTCTCATCCTCTTCCCACTGGCTGGTCACGCTGCCCGTAACGGTTACGATCTCATTACCGGCGCCGGTCAGGTCGCCGATGATCTGGCAGTCAACCATCGTCAGCGAGGTATTCAGTCGGAAGTAGAGAAAATCGGCATCGAAGCCGCCCTTCGCCGAGGCCCCCATGCTCGCGCCTGCCAAACGGTAGAAAAAGGTACCCGTCAGCACGCCGGTGCCGTCATTGCAGGCGTCATCGAGACTGGCATACCCGCTCGCCGGGCCGAACACGATCTCCTGATCGGGGTCGAGCCCTTCGGGATAGAGGTCGTTGAGCGTCTCGCCGACCTTCATCTCCATCTCCCCCAGTGAGGGATTATCCGCGCTCGCCTGGTAGAGCGAGAGGATCAGCGCGTCGAGGTCGTCGTCCACCGGGCCCTCGGGGGGTGGCGCAACTTTCACACCCAGCGGTGCAGGCTCAGGGATGGTCCCGTTACAGTTTTCCGTGCAGTTGCCGTTCAGCACCTGAGCCAGTTCCATGGCCGTGGGACCATCGACCTCCCCCAGGGAGAGACCGATCGTATCACTGCCGCAGGCCTGGAGCCCCGCGACCGAAAGCGCCGCCGCGAGCGCAGCAGCGCCAAAAAGCCGAAGTGAGCGTTTCATACTCATTTTCCTTTTCCGTCCCGAGATGGGCATGCGCAAATATTCTGCACAGAAGCCCCCGAAACCGGAATGATCCCCGTCATATGCCAAAGAAAAAGCCGCCCCCGATCGGGGGCGGCTTTTGATCAATACCAACTCACTGCGCGAATGAACCGAAAGCTCAGTCGTCCCAGTAACCGATTACGTCGTTGGCGGTCTCGAAAATGCCATCGCCGCAGGCTTCTGCTGACGCCGCGCTCGGGCCGTCGTAGCACACGCCGCCCTCGCTGCTGTCGAAGCCGTAGGTCTGGGTTTCGCTGGCCGTCGCGTTGAAATGCAGCGGCGTGCCGTAACCCCAGACCGGGGTGGGCTCGGTACCCGCGTTCCCCTCGGTCACGCCGGGATTCACGACAAGGTTGCCCTTCATTGTGATGGTCGTATCCTCGGAGCTTTCCATGTACTCGCGCTCCCAGGTGATGGTCAGGTTGCCGCTGAGTGCAACGCTGGTGTCAGCCGTCTCGATGCCGGAAACCATCATCGGCGGCATGTAGCTGATCAGGTTCCCGCGAATTTCGCAGTTGCTGAGGACCAGGTTGACGCTGTCCCCCCGGGCGATTTCCTCACCCCAGGGTGCGCCCTTCACGCCGGCTTCGGCGGGGTAGCCCTCGAAGCGTCCCCAGACACCGATGACCAACACGCCCGTGCCGGGGGCGCAGGCGTCGCTGAAATCGACAACGCCGTATTGCGGCCCGTAAGTGACGACCTGACCAGGGGCCAGCGTCACGCCGTCGAAGTAATCGTCGCGCTGACCATCAAACTCGATATAGATGTCTTCAGCGGCCGGGCCATCAACGCTCCAGGTCATGTTGCGAAGCAGTTCCATCAGACCATAGAAATCGTCGTCGGCATCGAAAAAGCCCTTCACGCCGCCGGGCACCGCGTCCTCGATCACGCCGTCGCAGTCACCACAGTCGCCCGAATCGCTCACGATCTCCGCCTCGCTGGGACCGTCATTGGTGCCCAGTGCCGCCACGAACGGATTGTCCTCGCCACCGCAGGCCTGCAGGCCGAAGCCCGAGACCATTACTGCCGCGACCGCAATCGCCAGTTTCTTCATTGTCTTGTTCATGTTTCGTCCCCTTGTTTCTTTAAAAGCTGATAGCCAGAGATGAGGCCGTTTATAGCCGATTCCCTCGAATAGAAAAGTGAGCGAAGTCGCTGGAATCGCGCCCTTTTTGGCTCCTTTTCCGCCTCCAGAAAAGAAAAGCCGTCCCTGTTGGGGCGGCTTTTCGCAGCAGGCTCCGGCTGAGGATCGCTGATTCTTCGGCAGACAAGCGATCCAGAGAATCGTCGCATTCGCGAGAGCAGCCTCGCAACCGGACTCGGCCACCGTCGCGGCGCGGTAGTGGACGCCGCCACAAGCGGCGCGGGCTCACGATGCGCTGCCCCTTCAGTCGCAGAGCGTGTCCGCCGGTGCCCGGCCGCTTTGTAGCAAATCGAGTCAGTCAATTGAAGCGGTTTGGCAACTCGCCCGCCGCGCCAGGACATCACGTCTTGAATACCGGATGCACTGACTCACCGTTGCGTCAATCGGTTTGTGCCTGGCTCAACACTGACTCAATCGGACACGCCTGCAACGAAGAGTAGAGTTCCAAAAAATCGAAAGAAATCATGGAGCTACAAACGACACGTTCATGATATCCGGTATACTCGCCGACGGGCGTCAGATTACTTTCGGGATGGATAGAGGGTCGTTTCGTGTCGCTTTATGGCCACAAAACGAGCGGTACGCTGCTGATTGTTGAAGACGACCCGCTCTGGGCAGACCGTGTCCGGGACTGGCTCTCGCTTCAGGGATGGGCATGCGAACGCGCCGATACGCTGAAGCAGGGGATCGCGCTCCTCTCGCGGCAGCCATTCGACGTGGTGCTCCTGAGTGCACGCATGGGCGGCGTCAGCAGCCTCGATGCGCTCGCGCGCACGGAAATGGACAAGAATCCGCCGGCCTTTATCGTTCTGGCAGGCGAATCCGATGCTCACCTGGCCGGCGAGGCCCTGCGCCACGGCGCCTTCGACTTCCAGGTGAGGCCCATCGACATGCCGCACCTGCAGGCCCGGCTGGCCCGCGCGCTGGAGTTCCGGAACTATCGGCACGAGGCCTCTCTCTACCGGCGCCGTCACGATGCGGATTCCCCCGGGCCAAAGCTGCCTGCCGCCGCAGCCGAAGAAAATGTCCGCCAACGACTCATGCTCTTTGCCAGCGGCGCGCCGACCCCCGTCCTGCTTCGCGGTGAGAGCGGCGTTGGCAAGGAAATGGCCGCACGTGCCCTGCACCATTTCAGCAACCGGGCCGGTCGCGCCTTCCTCTATCTCGACTGTGCCGAGCTCAGTGCCGCGCAGATCGAAAGCGAGCTCTTCGGCCGCGAAGCCGGCACCGCCCCGGGCACCCGGAACAATCCCGGCCTGCTCGAACTTGCCGACGGCGGCGCCATTCTCATCGATCATCTCAGCGAGATGCCGCTCGATACGCAGGGGAAGCTGCTCGGCGCAATGGAAACCCGCCGGGTGATCCGGCTTGGCGGCACCAGCGAACGGCTCAGCGATTTCTGGGTGATTGCGGCAACCGACAGGGAACTGCAGCAGGAGATTCGTGCCGGCACGTTCCGCGCAGATCTCTACTACCGGTTGTCGGTGCTGGAGCTGGAGATCCCGCCCCTGCGCGAGCGCCAGGGGGAAATTGCGTCGCTGGCCGCGGACCTGTGCGCGCAGGTGCGCGGGCCCGCACAGCCCCCGGTGGAGATCATGCCCGAGGCCGTGGAAGTGCTCCGCCGCCATGACTGGCCCGGCAATGTTCGCGAATTGCACAGCGTGATCGAGAGCGCGCTTGCGGATCCCGATGTCCGCCGCCTCACCGCATCCGCCGTCCGCAGCGCGATCGCGCGGGTTCACGACGAAGATCCGACACAATCCTCCGCGAAGGAATATCTGCTCAGGGGCGGCAAACCCAGCCCGCTTCGCGCCTGGGTGGAGGCGGCAGAGCGCGACGCGGTGATGCGGGCACTCGATTACACGGCCGGCAATCGAACACGCGCCGCCGAGATTCTGGACATCTCGCGCGCCACCATCACGCGCATCATTGCCAAGTACAACCTGGGCAATCACCCCTCCAGAAACCTGCCGAAAGACACGACCCGGGACTGACTCCATAAAAAACGCGGCGGCCCGTTGGGACCGCCGCGCAAGGTGCAACCGCCGTGGTTTATCCGGCGCCTGGCTGAGTGCGCCGGATTCAGCCGGGGGTTGAATTCAGCGGGTGCACCGATGCCGGTACCAGGCCAGGTTCGAGCAGTACGTGCTGCGCGGGAAATAGGCGCCCATGTGCGCCGCCAGCGCGTCGCTGTCATTGGGATCGCCTTCATAGAAGAGCGCGGCCTGTGCGAAATCAGGATTGGGGGTGAGCTGCCGCATCAGAATCAGCGGCGTGCTGCTGGCGTAGGGCATCCAGTTGTACTGGCAGCTACCCGTAGGCTTGCCGTTCTCCAGCGGGCTGCACAGCCCTGCGGGGCGGTCCGATTCGTTGGAGAAGACGATCGTGATCTGGTCGGTGCTGCCCGGATCGGGTTTGAACTGCCCGTCGTAGGCACAGCCCCACAGGTAGTTGATGTTGCTCATCTGGTGGACGCACACCGACCAGTAGCGAACCTGATCGTTCACTGGATCAACGGCCTCGCCCTCCTCGGTCGCGGGGGTGCGCGGGGCCTTGATCCGCACGACCGCCAGATCGGTGTAGCGCCGGTCGGGATCGAGGAAGGTGCCGATGTACTTGGTCGAGTAATTGAGATAGAAGCCCTCTTCGCCGTCGCCGGGAATCTGGTCGTCGGGCAGGATCGGAAAACCCTGGTCGATGATCTGTGCCAGCGAGGCGCCCACGAACCACTCGGGCGGGCTCTTGGGGTAGAAGCCCGGCACATCGACGCGCGGGGCATCGTAGATCACGGGCGCGCTGGTGTCGGTGAACTCTTCGAGTGGCTCGAGAAAGGCCGGGTCCTGGCCCAGGATTTCGTAGTCGTCGGGCACGAGGGCGCAGATGTCCTCGTAGCTCGTCGGCGTCTGCGCGGTAA
>JAGRBM010000292.1 GCA_020434085.1 Chrysiogenia bacterium
ATGACGTAGTCGCAACGTGCCTCGCGCATTCCGCGACGCACCGCCGCGCCCTTACCCCGGTTTTCTCCCTGCCGAACAAGGCGCAGTTTCTTGAGGCCCAGTCCCTCCACCACGGCGCAAGTATCGTCGGCCGAACCGTCGTCCACAACAAGGATCTCCCCCACTTCGGGACGGCCGTCCACCAAACGAAGGATTTCGGCGATGCTCGCCCCCTCGTTGTAGGCGGGCACTACCACGGAAAGACAACCGGCCGGAATTTCGTGCTGTTTGCTCATGCTTGCTGCAGTGTAGTCCGATCAAATACGATTTCTGAAGTAGGCGATTGTTTCGACGAGTCCGTCGCGAAGCGATATCCGGGGTTCCCAGTTCAGCACGGAAATCGCGCGCGCGATGTCGGGCAGGCGGCGGCGGGGATCATCCTCGGGCAGGGCTTCCTGCGTGAGCGTGACGTCCACTCCCGTCAGCTCGCCCACCAGCAGGGCCAGCTCGCGCACGGTGTTCTCCACCGGGTTTCCCAGGTTCACCGGGCCGCCGGGGTTTTCCTCCGCCGCTTCGAGGGCCATCAATCCCGCCACCAGGTCGGAGACAAACATGAAGCTGCGGGTCTGCGATCCGTCCCCATAGAGCGTGAGCGGATGGCCGCGAAGCGCCTGGCAGATGAAGTTCGAGACCACGCGGCCGTCCTCCTCGCGCAGGCGGGGCCCATAGGTGTTGAAGATCCGGCAGATGCGCACGTCTGCGCCGTGCTCGCGTCGCCAGGAAGTGCAGAGCGCCTCGGCATAGCGCTTGGCCTCGTCATAGACCGAACGCGGCCCCACCGGGTTGACGTGTCCCCAGTAGTCCTCGCGCTGCGGCGTTTCCTGCGGATCGCCGTAGACCTCGCTCGTGGAAGTGAAAACAACCCGCGCATTGTCGGCGCTCGCACGCTCCAGCACATGCAGGGTCCCCTCGCTTCCCACGCGGAGCGTGCCGATGGGATTGCCGTAGTAGTCCTTGGGGGAGGCCGGCGATGCCAGGTGAAAGATGCTCTCGAAACGCCCCTCCACCGGGATTCCGCTGACGAGGTCGGCCTGCACGAAGGCGAATCGGGACTCGCTTTTCAGTGCGGCCAGGTTTTCCTCGGTGCCGCTCGAGAGGTCGTCGAGGCAGACCACCTCATCACCGCGGGCGACAAGCACTTCGCAAAGGTGCGAGCCCACAAAGCCGGCACCACCGGTCACCAGGATTCGTTTCATCCGCGCGCCCCGATGCACTCATAGGCAAAACCCAGCTCCCGCATGGCCGCGGGTTCATACAGGTTGCGCGCGTCGAGGACGGCCGGATTGCTCATCACCTCGCGCACGCGGGCGAAGTCAGGCTTTCGAAAGAGGTTCCACTCAGTCATCACCGCCAATGCGTGGGCCCCCTCGCAGGCGGCGTAGGGGCCGGCTGCGAATTCAAGGCCATTCTGCAGACCCGCTTTGCCGAGCGAATTCACCTTGGGATCGAAAGCGACGACCCGGGCACCCTGCTTCAGCAAATATTTGGCGAGATAGATCGCCGGGGCCTCGCGCACATCGTCGGTCTCGGGTTTGAACGAGAGCCCCCACAGCGCAACGCGTGCGTCCTTGAGGGGACGGTCCAGGAGCGTGCGCAGTTTCCGAGCAATCCGCTCACGCTGGCTCTCGTTGACCTCAAGGACGGCGTCCACCACCGGTAGCGAGAGCGTGCCGGCCTGCAGGCGCAGCGATGCCAGGTCCTTGGGCAGGCACGAGCCGCCAAAGCCCGCACCGGCAAAAAGATAGCGAGGCCCGATGCGTGAATCGGCGCCCACAATGCGGCGCACGTCGTCGATATTGGCCCCGAGCGCTTCGGACAGCGCAGCGAGCTCATTCATCATGGAGATGCGTGTTGCCAGAGCGTAATTGGCCGCATATTTGGCCAATTCCGCCGAGCGGCGCGAGACCTTGATGGTCGGACTGCCCGTTCGGACAAAGGGCTCGTAGAGCCCCGCGACGGCGTCAGCAGCGGCTCCAGTCGCGCCAATCACCACTCGTGAGGGCTTTTGAAAATCGGTGACCGCCGTGCCCTCGGTCAGGAACTCGGGGTTGGAGACGATCTCCCCCTCCCAGTCGGGACGCGCCTTGCGAAGCTGCGCCTCGATGGCATCACCCTGCCCCACGGGCACTGTGCTCTTGGTGATGACAATTGCGTCTCTGGGAAGCAGCGGCGCGATCCGGGATACGCCGATTTCGAGCGCCCGCAGATCGGTCTCCCCGTTCTCCCCCTGGGGGGTGGGTAGGCACAGGAAGACAAACTGCGCGCCGTCGAGTGCGTGGCTCAGGTCGCCCGTGAAGGTGAGCCCTTCCTGCGAGAGGTTGCGCGAGACCAGTTCCGCAAGGCCGGGCTCGTAGATCGGGAGCTCTCCGGCTTTGAGCTGCCCAACCCGTGCCTGGTCGATGTCGTAACAGCGCACCCGGTAGCCCGCATCGGCAAAGCATGCGCCGGTAACGAGGCCCACGTAGCCGCAGCCAATGATCGAGATTCTCGCGGTCGAGGATTCCAAGTGATTCCGTGCTCCAGCTCGTCACTGTAGCGGATCGGTGCGATAGAGGTCCACGACAAAGCCCGTGAGGGCGCCCTGACAGGGCCACTGAGCAATGCTTTTTGAGTGAGCGGGCGGCGCACTCTCTGGCGCATGCAGCACGCGCGCTTCGGTCACGCCCCGGGCACGGTAGTCTTCAAGCCAGGTCAGGTCTGCCAGCGGCGCGTTTCGGTACTGGTAGGTCAAAGCCCCGTGCAGGCGCGTGGGCACCGCCCACAACTCGCCGGGCGAGAGCGGGTGCGTGCCGGTTTCCAGGCAGGCGGCGGCCGCCTGGGCCTGCTCGCGCGTTTGCCGTGAATGCTCCGCCATTGCCGGCAGCCCCGACACACCCGCCAGAGAACCGGCCAACACCAGCGCAACAGCCGCCCAGCGCACACCGTCCGGGAGGTCCCGCTCCAGGCGCGCGGCTGCCTGCTTGCAAAGCCACAGGGCGCCCAGCACGGCCAGCAACGGCCCGAAAACGAAGTCCACCACAAAGAATCGGTAAAAGAACGGCTTTCCCGTCAGCCCGAGCAGCAGCAGGAACGCATGGTGAATGGCCAGCGCCCCTGCGAGGCGAGCCCATGCAGGTCGATTTTCCCCTGAGAGCCCGCCGATCGCGCCCAGCAGCGCAAACAGCGCGAGCAGCTTGCCCCCGTTGGAGACCCAGGCACCGATGAACCACCAGAGCATCTGCCCCGCGCCGCGCGGCGCGCTTCCCGCCGCGTCCATGTAGCGCTCGGTAGCGTCAAGGATTCCCAGCCACTGCCCGTTATTCACGCGGTCAAGCACGAGCCAGATCGCCGCACATCCGGCAACTACGGCAACCTGCAAATACCACTCGCGCCGGCGTTCCCGAGGCAGGAGCGCAAATTCCAGTGCCACGAGCCAGCCCGAGAGGATCGCGCCATCGACGCGCGAGAGCGCCAGTACGGCGAGCGCCGCAAGTGCCACCCCCTGCCGGGCCTCGATGCGAGCGATGGTCCACACAAGCAATGCTGCGGCACAGGTGGCGACCGAATTGAGGGTGAGAAATGCGCCTGCCACAAGCGGACTCAACAGCGTGGCGGCGGCAGCCGCGACCAGCGCCCCCCGCGGCGCGTCGCCGCTGAGGTCACGACCCAGGCGGATCAGCGCGGCGAACAGCAGCGCCAGGTGCATCACCCCCAGCACCCGCCACGACGCAAGCGGATCGAGGTGAAGCGCACCGATCATACGGGCAATCAGTTGTTCAAAGGGTTTGGTGTTTGTTTGAGCAAGCCAGGGGGTGTGCGAGATCTCCCGGGCAAGCCGGGCGTGGACGTCGTTGTCGAGCCCCAGCGAGAGCCACAGGGAGAGTCCCCCGCTCAGCACCAGTCCCACGAGGAACCAGCGCAGGGTCTCGCTTTGCAAGCCGGCACGTGCGCGTTCCGGCACATCCATCAGAGCGTTTCCGTCAGTTCACCCGGGTGGCAAAGGCGTCCATCGCTTCGGCGCGCTTGACCTTTGAGGCCATGCGTGAGGCCTCGTCGCGGGTCTGGTATTTGCCCACGCGCACCCGGTAGTAGGTCGTGCCGTTTACCACGCCGCGCGCGACGTAGGCCGGATACCCCTGGGAGCCGAGCTTGGAGGCCAGTCGTTCGGCATCACTGGAACGCGTGAAGGACCCCACCTGCACGGTAAAATTGCCGCTCATGCGGGCGGCGGCCTCACCGGAAGTCGGCTCCGCCGGGGGCGGAGCCGTCGCCGCGACGACGGGCTCGGGCCTGGCCTGGACCGGTGCCGGCTTGGCCGCGGCACTCTCAACCGCGGCGGCGCGGGTAGCGGCAGCCTGCTGGACCGCTCGCGGGGTGCTGGTCGGGCTCTTCTCGGAGAGATCTTCTTCGTTGAGGTCGAACACGTGCTCGGCCGGCGCGGTCGCTGCTGCCGAAGCGCTCTGGTCGGGCGCGGTC
>JAGRBM010000293.1 GCA_020434085.1 Chrysiogenia bacterium
CGGTCGCGGCTGATCGAGGTGAAGACTACGAACGGCTGGGACCGGACGCCATTTCACATCACGCGCAACGAACTGGCCGTGGCCGAGGAGCGGCGTGCGGAATGGTGCTTGTTCAGGCTGTGGAACTTCTCACGCGAGCCGAAGGCCTTCGAACTGCGTCCGCCGCTGAATGTGAATCGGCGTGCAAAATTGACCCACTTGGGTGGGTTATGAGCGAGTAAAATTGACCCACCTGTTTCGTTAACATCCGCGCTTCAAGTGCGGAGGAAAGAGCAGGTGTTATTGATGGAAAGTGTATCGAAGATCCGACGATGGGTATTGGTTGAAGGGCGCAGCATCCGGTCTGTTGCGCGGGCGACGGGATTATCGCGGAACACGATCAAGAAGTATCTGAAGGATGAGAGCCCACCGAGCTACCAGCGCCAGGCCCCGCCGGTTCGGCACAAGCTGTGCAACGGGTTTGATCTTCGGCTTCGGGAGTTGTTCGATCAGGATATGAAGCGCCCGCGACGGGAACGGCGGACGGCCCAGAAGCTCTATGAGCAGCTCGTAACGGAGGGCTACACCGGCTCCTATTCGCCGGTTCAGCGCTTTGTTCGCGACCTGAAGCGGGCCGGTGCCGGTTCTGGCGAGGCTTTTATCCCGCTACATTTTGTGGCGGGCGACGCGCTACAATTTGACTGGAGCGAAGAACGGGTTGTCCTGGGCGGCGTTGAACAGAAGATCAAGGTTGCCCATTTCCGCCTGTGCCACAGCCGCAAGCCCTTTGTCGTGGCCTATCCCGGCGAAGCCCAGGAGATGGTGCTGGATGCGTTCGTGCGGGCATTGGCGTTCTATGGCGGCGTGCCGCGCCGGGTGATCATCGACAACCCCAAGACCATGGTGACCTATGTGTCCCGCTCGAAGGACCGCATCTTCCATCCCCGGTTCCTGGCCTTGATGAACCACTATGTGATGGAGCCGGTGGCCTGCACGCCCGCTGCGGGCTGGGAGAAGGGACAGGTCGAGAACCAGGTCCAGTTCTTGCGCGGTCGCCTGTTCGTTCCCAAACCGGCCTTTGATGATCTCGATGCGCTGAACACATGGCTGCGTCTGCGTTGCGAGGAGCTGGCAGAGCGTCCCCATCCCGAGCAGCAGGATCGCACGATTGCCGAAGTGTTCGAAGACGAACGCGCCGAGCTGCGCCCTCTGGGCCGGGCATTTGATGGCTACGTGGAGAAGACCGTTCGTGTCCGCTCCACCTGCCTGGTTCAATATGCGTCCAACCGCTACAGCGTGCCCTCCCGGTTCGCCGGACAGCACGTCTCCCTGCGCGCCTATGCTGGTCGGATCGTGCTGGTATCCGGTCAGGATGTCATTGCCGAGCACAAGCGTCGCTTCACCCGCAATGTCAGCTATTTTGAGCCTTGGCATTACGTGCCGGTGCTGGATCGCAAGCCCGGCGCCCTGCGCGACGGTGCCCCCTTTGTGGACTGGCAACTGCCCGAGGCCATGCATCGGATCAGGGAGCATTACATGGCCGGCAAAGGCGGGGACCGGGAGTTCGTCGATCTGCTTCTGCTGGCCCAGGATCACGGGATCGAAGTGGTCGAGATGGCTTGCGAGATGGCGGTGGAACAAAACACCCTGCGCCTTCCCGCCATCACCAATCTGATCAACCAGTTGGTGGAGCCGGTCATCACGCCGCTCAGCGATGCCTACGCTTATCCGCAGCTGGCCTTGCGGCCCGAGGCAGATTGTAAACGCTATGAGATGCTGTGCTCGGCTGAGGAGGCTGCCGCATGAACGCTCTGATCGACCAACTGACCACCCTGAGGCTGCATGGAATGGCAGCTTGCGCCCATGATTTGCTGTCCGCGCGCAAGCCACCAAGTCTGACCACAGCAATAAAGCAACTGATCGACGCCGAGACTGTAGAGCGCCGGGTGCGCTCTATCCAGTATCAAATGAGGATTGCGAAGTTCCCCCATCACAAGGACTTCGCCACCTTCGATTACGGCGCTGCTGCCGTCACCCAGACCCAGATTGAACCGTTCTGCACGGGCCAGTTTACCGAAGAGGCGCACAATCTCATTCTGGTCGGCGGAACAGGCACGGGTAAAACCCATATCGCCATCGCTTTGGGCACCACTTTGATCAACAATGGCAAGAAGGCCCGCTTCTTCAACGCCGTCGATCTGATCAATGCCCTGATCAAGGAACAGGCCGAGGGCAATGCCGGGAAGATCATCCGGCAACTGTCGGCCCTGGACTGCGTCATCATCGACGAACTGGGTTACATCCCGTTCCCCAAGTCCGGTGGCGCGCTGCTGTTCCACCTGATCAGCAAACTCTATGAGAAGACCAGCGTCATCATCACGACCAATCTGGAGTTCGGGGAATGGGTCTCGGTCTTCGGCGATGCCAAGATGACA
>JAGRBM010000294.1 GCA_020434085.1 Chrysiogenia bacterium
CCTCGGCGTCGTCCTTGATAGTTTCGAGTTCGCCCAGCAGCTTGTCTGGAATCGTGGCGCCGCACATGCTGGTGAAGCGCTTGATCTGGTCGACGTTCAGGATCGGCATGATGCCGGGCACGATGGGAACCTCGATGCCGAGTTCCTTTGTCTTCGGGAGAAAATCCCAGAAGGCCTGGTTGTTGAAAAAGAGCTGGCTCACCAGGAACTGTGCGCCGGCATCGACCTTTTCCTTGAGGTGCCTCAAATCGTCGGCGGGGCTGGTGGCTTCCTGATGGGTCTCGGGATAGCAGGCGCCGCCGATGGAGAGCTTCGAGTTGGCGGCGATGAAGCCGGCCAGCTCGCTGGCGTGGGCGAAGCCGCCGGGGGCGGCCTCGAATTTCTCGGCCCCCTGGGGCGGGTCGCCGCGAAGGGCCAGGACGTTCTCGATCCCGGCAGCTTCAAGCTGACCCAGGATCTCGCCGATCTCGTCCTTGGTGTGCCCCACGCAGGTGAGGTGGGCCATGGCGGTCAGGCCGGTCTGCTGCTGGATGCGGCGAACGATTTCGAGGGTCTGGGTGCGGGTGGAGCCCCCGGCCCCGTAGGTGACCGAGACATAGGCGGGGCGCAGCCCCTCAAGGGCGGCGACGGTCTCGAACAGATTTTCCTCGCCCTGGGGCGTCTTGGGCGGAAAATATTCGAAGGAAAAGCACGGGGTTCCCCGGCCGAGAAGATCTGGAATTCGCATGGTCCCTGCCTGTGCGCGCCGCGCCCGGACGTGCCGGACTGTGGAAAAACCTGATTGGCGCGGGCCCCCGATTGATTGCCCTTTCCGGCCCCGGAAGCAAGGGGGCGCCCGGGCTTTTCCCCGGCGCCGAACTTCCTTGACAGCCGCTGGGGGCAGGGGTATACGAAGGGCCCTTATGTGGCGGAAACCTCGAACTTTTCGGGGTTTTTTGCGATTTCCAAATTCCGATTCCTAACCCTCGAGGCAAAAAAGAAATCATGGCCAAGACAACGAAGAAGGCTGCCAAAAAGACAGCACCCAAGACCAAGAAGGCGGCCCCCAAGAAGACCGCAGCGAAAAAGGCGCCCGCCAAAAAGGCACCTGCGAAGAAGGCAGCCAAGAAGAGCCCGGCTCCGGCCGGCGATCAGGCACTTATCCGCAAGCTCAAGAGCAACGCCGCCGCCGAGCGCAAGAAGCTCGGCCGCCTGGGCATCCTCATGGTCGGCGTCAACGGCGCCATTGCCACCACGGTTCGTGTGGGTATCGAGCTCTTCAAGAAGGGTCTCTATCCGGTTGACGAACGACAGGGCATGCTCGCCGAGACCGGCACCATCCGCGTCGGCGCCCGCGATACCTACACCAACATCAAGGACATCGTTCCCGTCGCTGATTTCAAGGACATGGTCGTGGGCGGCTGGGACATCAACAAGATGGACGCCTACCAGGCCGCGCGTTTCGCGAACGTGCTCGACCCCGCTCTCATCGACAAGGTGAAGAAAGAGCTCTCCGGCAAGAAGGCGATGCCCGGCTACTTCGACAAGGGCTACATCATGAATCTCGACGCAGAGATTCAGATCAAGGCCAAGACCAAGTGGGATGCGGCCAAGCAGATCATCAAGGACATTGAGAAGTTCAAGAAGGACAACCGCTGCGACCGTTGCGTCGTTCTTTATGTCGGTTCGACCGAGCGCTACCACGGTGAAGAGAAGGTCCACACCTCCATCGCCGAGTTCGAGAAGGGTCTCAAGTCCAACCACAAGGGCATCAGCCCGGGCATGATGTATGCCTACGCCGCGCTCACCACCGGCAGCGCCCATCACAACTTCTCGCCCTCGCTCTGCTGCGAGACCCCGGCGCTTCGTGAGCTTGCCCGCAAGAACGGCGTGCCCTTCTCCGGCAACGACGGCAAGACCGGCCAGACCTGGTTCAAGAGCGTCGTGATGCCCGGCTTCAAGGGCAAGGAACTCAACGTCCAGGGCTGGGCCTCCAACAACTGGATTGGCAACAAGGACGGTCTCGTCCTCGACGAGCCCGGCAGCTTCGAGACCAAGAAGCGCAGCAAGCAGAACCAGGCCGAGAACATTCTCGGCTACGGCATCGAGCAGCCCGTGCTCATCAGCTACTACAAGATCGCCGGTGACGAGAAACACGCGCTGGACCGCATCGATTTCCAGGGCTTCCTCGGTTACCACATGATCATCGACGTCTCCTTCTTCTGCCGCGATTCGATTCTGGCGGCGCCCATGGTCATCGACCTTGCGCGCTTCCTCGATTTCGCCAAGCGCCGCAACATGGCCGGCGTGCAGGAGTGGCTCTCGCTCTACTCCAAGAGCCCCGTGCCCGCGCCGGGCACCACGGTGGAGCACGACTTCTTCGTCCAGCGCGAGAAGTTCGAGAACACCATCCGTCACCTGGTGGGCGCGCCGCTCATCACCCACCTGGGGCAGGAACACTGGGCACGCGCGCAGGAAGCCTGACGCGCAACCACACATCGCATACAAAAGACGCGGGCCACATGGTCCGCGTCTTTTTTTTGTGCCTTCTTTTCCTGCGCTCCCTCAAGACTCTGTGGCAAAATGCCTTTTCAGCCTTGCCCCGCAGGGGGGTGGTCCGTAGAATCGGCGCTGAAAATGACGAGCGCGTCAGCGACGCGGGGAGGACGGGGAAGATGAAGCTGCGCCTGGAACCACAGGACGAGTACATGCATCCGCTCGAGGAAGCCAAGAACTTCAACGAGAGCATGTATTTCAATGTCTACGATTCACAAAGCAAGGTCGGCGGGTTCTTCCGCCTGGGCAACCGCGCCAACGAGGGCTACGCGGAGATGACCACGTGCCTCTACCTGCCCGACGGGCGGGTGGCCTTCATGTACCAGCGCCCCTCGATCAAGGACAACGATTCCTTTAATGCGGGCGGCATGAAATTCGAGGTGGTCGAGCCCTTCAAGGCGCTCAAGGTGAGCTACAAGGGCAAGGTCGTCACACTCGACAACCCGCTCGACATGGCCGAGCCGCGCAAGGCCTTCAAGGAAAACCCCTGGACCGACTGCGAGGTGACACTCGATTACTCGGGGCTCTCCCCGATGTACGGCGGCGAACCCGAGAGCGAAGCGGGCGAGCGCCTTGTTGAGCCCAACCCCGATGAGGGCGGCTTCGCCCGTGGCCACTACGAGCAGCACGTTGCCGCCAAAGGCACCATCAAGGTCGGTGACCAGAGCTGGGAGATCAGCGGCCACGGGCTGCGCGATCACAGTTGGGGCCCGCGCTTCTGGCAGAGCCCGTGGTGGTATCGCTGGCTCACCATCAACTTCGGCGACGATTTCGGCGGCATGGTTACCATCGTGACGAGCCGCGACGGCTCCCAGCGCATCGGCGGCATGATCTTCCAGGAAGGCCGCTACGACCTCATCAAGGAAGCCACGATCGAAACAACCTGGACCGGCGGCGACATGTACCACGAGGCGATGGTCGCCAGGGTGAAAACCGAAAAGGGCGAAGACTTCGAAATTACCGGCAAGGTGCTCAACCTGATTCCGCTGCGCAACCGGCGCAAGGATGAAAAGGGCGAAGACCTGATGACCCGCATTTCCGAAGGACTGACCGAGTTCCGCTGCCGCGACAAGGTCGGCTACGGGTGGTCGGAATACCTCGACCAGATCGTGGACAACCGCCCGGTGGGGGCCGCCTCTTGAGCAAGTTTTCCCCGGCTGAGCTCTCCGCGTTTCTTGAAGAAGCGGCGCGCGCGCATTTCGAGGGCGAGGTCATCATCGAAGACCTCAAGCCGCTCTCGGGCGGCGCCTCGCAGGAGATGTGGTCCTTCGTGGCCATTGTCGGCGGCGACCCGCGCCCGTGCATCCTGCGCCGCGACTCGGCGGCCAGCGCGCTGGGCATCTCGCGGGCGACCGAATACGAGCTCCTCTCGCTTGCCGACAAGGGCGGCGTGCCCGTGCCGCGCCCGCTTTTCTTCATGGGCAAGGAAGCCGGCGGCCCCGGCTACGTGATGGACCGGCTCGAAGGGCAGACGATTCCGCGCAAGATCCTGCGCGACGAAGAGTTCAAGCCCGCACTCCCGAAACTCGCCGCCCAGTGCGGCGAGGCGCTGGCGAAGATCCATGCGCTCGATGTCACGGGACTCGAAGGGCTCACCAGGGTGCCTGAGGGAAAGACCCCCGCCGCCCACGCGATTGCGATGCAGCGGCAGGTTTATGAGTCCCTCGGCGAAGCGCACCCCACGTTCGAGCTGGCGTTGCGCTGGCTTGAGCAGCACCAGCCCGAGGACTCGCGCCGCGCGCTCGTGCACGGCGACTTTCGCAACGGCAACCTGATGATCGATGGTAGCGGCCTCGTGGCCGTGCTCGACTGGGAGCTCGCGCACCTGGGCGATCCGATGGAGGATCTGGGCTGGCTGTGCGTGAAGAGCTGGCGCTTTGGCGTGAGTGACAAACCGGCTGGCGGCTTTGGTTCCTACGCCGAGCTCTTCGAGAGCTACGAGCAGCACGCGGGCGTGAAGGTCGATCCCTCGCTCGTGCGTTTCTGGGAAATCTACGGCAACCTCAAGTGGGGCGTGATCTGCATGCTGCAGGCCAGCTTCCACCTGCGCAAGCTGCGCCGCTCGGTCGAGCTGGCGGCCCTTGGCCGCCGCGTCTGCGAGATGGAATGGGACCTGCTCGAAATGCTGGAGAAGTAGCGCCGAAGGCGCGACTTTGTAGCCCTTCTCCCGCACTCGGGGGAAGGTGGCGCCAGAGGCGCCGGATGAGGGAAGCAGGTGCCGGCACGCAGCACCCCCTCAACCCGACTTCGCCAAGCCTGCATCGGGCAGCTCCCCCGTCAGCGGGGGAGCGCTAAAGGGAAGGATATTTTTCATGGCCCAGGACCGACCCACAGCCGACGAACTGCTCGAAGCCCTCGGAGAGTTTCTCGAAGAGAAAGTCTTCCCGAAGGTCGAGGGCGCCACGCAGTTTCACACCCGCGTTGCGATGAACGTCGTCAAAATCCTCCGCCGCGAACTGGCCGACGCCCCGGTCTTCGACGCCGCCGAACGGGGGCGCCTGCAACGGCTTCTCTTGAGTGACGAAGCCGACCTGACAAAGCTCAACGAAGCCCTCTGCAAGGAAATCCAGAGCGGGAGCTTCGACGAGCGCCGCTCCGAACTGATCGATCACCTCAAGGCCACCGTGCAGAACAAGCTGGAAATCGCGAATCCGAAATATCTTGGGGAATAAGGCTCAGGCCCCGCGCTCGCCCCAGACGCTCTTGCGTTCCTTGAGCAGGTCGTAGAGCAATTCCTGGATGGTCGCGCGGATGTCTTCCTTGATGCGGTTCACTTCGATCTCGTCGGAGGGATCGCCGCCGGAGACGTCGATGGGCTGGCCGTATTTGATGTACCACTTCGTGGGAAGCGGTACCAGGCCCAGCGGCCCGGTCCACGGCCAGGTGGGGGTGACGGGCAGGTAGGGCAGGCCCACGGCGCGCGCCGAAAGGCGCAGCTTGCCGATCATGGGCATGATCTCCTCGGCGCCGACCACGGCGACGGGGATGATGGGGGCGCCGGTCTCCATGGCGATGCGCACGAAGCCGCCGCGGCCAAAGCGCTGGAGCTGGTAGCGCTGGCGGTAGTACTTGCTGATTCCCTTTTCACCTTCGGGGAAAACGCACACGACTTCATTGCGGGCGAGCAGGCGCTCGGCGTTCTCGCGTGAGCCGCGAACCAGTCCCGCGCGTGCCAGCACGGGTGCCAGGAAGGGCACCGTCATGAAGAGGTCTTCCACCAGCGAGCGGGCGTGACGGTGCTGGGGGTGTTCCTTGCGCACCGCCGCCGAGATCATCAGCGCGTCGAAGGGAAGCGTGCCCGAGTGGTTGGCCACCAGCAGGGCGCGGCCCTTGTAGGGAACATTGTCGATGCCGATTGTCTCGACGCGCCAGTAGCGCTCATAGAGAAAATCAATGAAGCGGTCGAAGCGCTCAAGAAAGGCAGGGTCCATGCCGAAGTCGTCGACTTCGAGTGAACGGTTGGCCAGTGAGAATTGATTGAGTGCCTGCAGATAAAAGTCGGGTCGAACGAGCCGGCGCAGGCGGTTGACGCGATCGAGAATCGGGGAGAGCCCGCGGTAGCGAACCTTGGGTGCGTGCCACTCGCCCTTGCCGTGGGCGCGCCAGTCCTTCTTGCTCGCATCGAGGGAGCGGACCAGATCGCCGCGCACCATGGTGCGGTTGCCCCGGATGTCGGTGTAGTCGAAGAGTTCCAGGAGCTCATCCTTGAGCTCGTCGAGAAGGTCCTCGACCTCGGCACCGTCTTCGCGGGGCTGGCGGGAATTGGGCACTGGAGAGAGTCCTCGGTACTTACTGGGCGTCCGAAGAAGCAGCCGCCAGCTCGTCCTCGACCTTCTTCAGGTCTTTCTTGGCCTTCCTGAGGTCCTTGTCGCGCTTGTCGAGCTTGGCTTCGAGCTCGGCAATTCTGGTCTCCAGGGCCTCGGTATCGCCCGCCGCGCCAGTATCCTGCTTGAGCTTGCCCGACAGCTTGGTGATGCGGCTGTCGAGATCGGACATGGTCTTCGAGAGGGTCTTGATCTTCTCGAGGAGCTTGTCGAAGTGGGCCCGGTCGGGCAGGTTGAGCGCGCGCAGCACGCCCTGCATCTGGGTGTCGACCTGGTTGCGGGCGCCGGTGCTGAGCTCCAGCGCGCGGACCACGGACTCGGTAAAGCGCTCGTTCTGCAGCAGTTCGGCAGCAAACTGGGTGAGCTGCTTCTCGTTTCGTTCCATCACGTCGTCGAGGATTTCTTTGACGCCCATCGGATCAGTTCCCTCCGGTCAGAATCCGCGCGGCGGCCCACAATCGGGGCGGCGCGGGTGTTGGAGAAACATGGCCGCCGGGCCTGTCAGTGTCAAGAAAACCACCCAGCGCGGCCCCAGCGGCGCTTTGCGCGTTTGCAGGAGGCGGGGCAAGTGCCCTTGGCGGCGCGCCGCCGGGGCCTTATATTCGGGGCGCGCAGGATGGGGCTTTTGAGTCGGAACGCGCCCCGTCCCTTTTCAGCAGGAGATAAAAACGATGGCGAAATACGTCATTTTGCTCGGTGACGGCATGGCCGATCAGCCCGTTGCTGCCCTTGGCGGCAAAACGCCGCTCGAAGCGGCCAATACGCCCACCCTGGACAGGCTGGCCTCCCGCGGGGAGATCGGCATGGCCGATACCACCCCGCCGGGGCACGAACCCGGCTCGGACGTGAACAACATGGCGGTGCTCGGATACGGCGCCGAATACTACACCGGGCGCAGCCCGCTCGAAGCCGCTGCGATGGGCGTGGATCTGGGCAGCGACGAAGTCGCCTTCCGCTGCAACCTCGTCACGCTCGAGGGCGAGGGCCCCGACTCGGTCATGGCCGACTATTCGGCCGGCTCAATCACCACCGAGGAAGCCAGTGAGATCATCAAGACGCTCGACGAAAAACTCGGAAGCGAGAACCTGCGCTTTCATCCGGGCGTTTCCTACCGCCATCTAATGGTATTCCGCGGCGGCCCCGAGGATGTGAAGCTCACACCGCCCCACGACCTGTCCGACCAGAACATCAAGGACTACTACGCGCCGCACCCGCTGCTGCGCGAGATCACCGACAAGGCGCGCGAGATCCTCAAGGATCATCCGGTCAACAAGGCCCGCATTGCCGCGGGCAAGAACCCGGCCAGCTCCATCTGGCTGTGGGGACAGGGACGCGCCCCCAGCATGCCGAGCCTCAAGGAAAAGCGCGGGCTGACCGGCGCGATGATCAGCGCCGTGGACCTGCTCAAGGGAATCGGCATCTACGCCGACATGGAAGTGATCCACGTCGAAGGCGCCACCGGCGAGCTGCACACCAACTACGAGGGCAAGGTCGCTGCGGCGATCGATGCACTCAAGCGCCACGACCTGGTCTTCGTCCACCTCGAAGGTCCCGACGAGTGCGGCCACCAGGGCGCGGTCAACGATAAGGTCAAAGCCATCGAGTGGTTCGATGAGCGTGTTGTGAAGCCGGTGCTGGAGTATCTCGACTCCACCGGCGAGGAATGGCACGCGCTCATCTGCCCCGATCACCCCACGCCAGTGGAAACCAAGACCCATACCCGCGACCCGATCCCGTTTCTGATCGCCCGCTCCGGGGATGCCGAAAACGGCAGCACCCGCCGCTACACCGAGAAGGAAGCCGAGGACACGGGTCTCATGCTCGATACCGGCATCAAGCTGCTCCCGCGCCTGATGCAGAACTAGGTAGAATCCTTGCGCTGAAACGGAAGCGGGCATTCGAGCCGACCGGTGGGCGGGCGAGGCGTGCCTCGCCCCTACGGGTGTTGGTATTGCGGCAAATCAACGTGTCGCGCCGGCTTAATACTGTCAGTTCCGGCCTCATGTCCCCTGAGAAACCACTGCTCATCCCCTCGTAGGGGCGAGGCACGCCTCGCCCTTTTGCCGGTTGCCGATGATGTTTCGGCGCCTGTTGTTTTTCGGGCCATGCTCGCTACGCTGGCCCTCCCGCGCGCAAATCGTGCGTGCGGATGAGGCCCGGCGCGTGGGCCCCCGGAGGATCAACATGGATCGCAATCTTGCCCTCGAAATGGTTCGCGTCTCGGAAGCCGCCGCCCTCTCGGCCGCCAGGCTCATGGGGCGCGGAGATGAGAAAGCCGCCGACCAGGCCGCTGTCAACGCCATGCGCACCGCGCTCAACAGCATGGACATCCGCGGCACCGTCGTCATCGGCGAGGGCGAGCGCGACGAAGCCCCCATGCTCTACATCGGCGAGGAAGTCGGCAAGGGCGCCGAGCACGATCCGGCCGTGGACATTGCGCTCGATCCGCTGGAGGGAACGACCATCACCGCGCACGGCGGCCCCAACGCGCTGGCCGTCATTGCGGTGGCCGACCACGGCAACTTCCTCCACGCGCCCGACACCTACATGGACAAGATCGCCGTCGGCCCGCGTGCCGTGGGCAAGGTCGATCTCGATGCCAGCCCGCTGGAGAATCTCAAGCGTGTTTCCGAAGCACTCGGAAAGCCCGTCGAAGAGGTCACGGCCATCATCCTCGACCGTCCGCGCCATGAGAAGCTCATCGCCGAGGTCCGCGCCGCGGGCGCGCGTATTCGTCTCATCGGTGACGGCGATGTTTCGGCGGCCATTGCCACGACCTTCGAAGACACCGGCATCGACATCCTTTTTGGTACCGGCGGCGCGCCCGAGGGCGTGCTGGCCGCGGCGGCGCTGCGCTGCACCGGCGGTGAGATCCAGGGGCGCCTGAACTTCCGCAACGACGGAGAGATCGAGCGCGCAAAAAAGATGGGCCTTGCCGATCCCCACAAGAAATTCACGACCGAAGAGCTGGCCGCGGGCAACGTGATGTTTGCCGCCACCGGCGTCACCGACGGCGACTTCCTGCGCGGCGTTCGCTACACCAGCCAGGGGGCACGCACCCACAGCGTGGTGATGCGTTCGCAGACCAAGACGATCCGCTACATCGAAGCCAGCCATCACTTCGATCACAAGCCCGCGACGCATCTGCCCTCATAAGGCGAGGCGCGCGAGCGAGGGGGAGGGGCCAGATGGGCGCGCATGAGTGCATCGCCATTGCCGGGCCCTCGGGCTCGGGAAAGAGCGACCTGGCCTACCGCATCCGGGGCGGGCTCGTCCTGGAGATGGACGACTATTTTCGCGATTTCTCGCACGCCGATTACTACCTCGATCCCGACTGGGATACGCCGCGCGCCTACGATCTCGACCTGCTCACTGCTCACGCAAAGGCTTTGCTTGCCGGCGAGGAAGTCGAACTCGTTCGTTTCCATTTCCGCGAAGGCACCCGCCGCACCGACCGCCGCGTCTCGCTCGCGCCGGGGCAGCCGCTCATTGTCGAAGGGCTCTACGCCTTCGCGCTGGCACTTCCCTGGACGCTCAAGATTTTCATCGAAGTGAGTTTTCCCGAAATGGTTGAGCGGTGTCTGCCGCGCGACCAGGCCGAGCGCGGCCGCGCCGATCTCAAGAAACTGCTCGGGATGTACGAACAGAGCTGGCGCAAGTATGAGAGCGAACTCTTTCCCCAACGCGAGCGCGCCGACGTGGTGCTCGCCTCCGACTGGGGGACGCGCCTGCCAAAGGAGCTCGACGTCCCGGCGCTTCGCGCCTCGACCTGAATCGCTGCGCCCTAGTCCGCGCTCTCCAGAAATTTCTTTGCCCGCGCATTCTCGGGATCGATGCGGATGATCCGCTGGAAGTAGGGACGCGCGCGCTCGGGGAGTTTGAGGCGCGTGTAGGTCTCGGCGATCTTCTGCAGGGCGGGTACGGGATTGGCGTCGCGGCGGGCCATTTCTTCCCACTGGTTGATGGCCTCGTGGTAGAGCTGGCGCTTCAGGTAGTAAGCGGCCAGTTGCCCGCGGTAGGTCGAGTTGCCGGGATCCTTGCCCACCGCGCGGCGCAGTTCCTGAATCGCTTCCACCCATCGCCCGAAGGCGGCGTAGCTCTTCGCCAGCTCATAGCTGTAGACCGGATTCTCGGGGAACTTCTCGGCCAGGGGCTGCCAGAATTGATAGCCCGAGACGCCGCCCAGGGCGGCCTGCGCCTTTTCGAGCTCCCGATAAACCTCGATCTGGTCAGCGTCCACGCGAAGCGCTGCGTAGAAGGCCTCCACCGCGTCGGCCCAGCGATCGGTCCTGGCCTGCGCCTTGCCCAGGATCAGCAGGGCGGTCGCGTCACCTGGATGGCGCTCGACGTAGTGGGCGACCACTTCGCGGGCGCTCTCGTGCTCGCCCGCCTCGGTCTGTGACTGGTAGAGCGCCGCAACGAGCTTGAAGTCATCGGGGCTGAGCAGAAACGCGCGCAGAAGCTGGCGCCGGTAGTCGCTCGTAAGGCCCGCCTGCTTGAAGATGCGAGCCAGGCTCAGGTGCGCGTCGGCCTGGTCGGGAATGACGGTTTCCATCACGGATGAAATGCGCCGCGCCGCCGCCGGATCGCTTTCGAGCAGCGAGGCAAAGAGATTCAAGACGTCGCCCAGCACGCGGCGGTCAATGTCGATGGCCGCGCGAAGATCCAGCGCCGCCAGCCCGAGGCGCCCCGCGTACCAGTAGTAGCGCCCGCGCTCAAGCAGGGGGTAGGGGTCGTTGGGTCCCAGTTCCACTGCGCGCACGAAGTGGCGCGCGGCCAGTTCATTCTCGCCCAGCTTCCCGGCCAGTGCGGCCAGGTCCGTGCGATAGAGCGGCTCGCGCGGGGAGTGGGCGACGGCCTGCTCCAGAGCGGCGAGCGCTTCACGACGAAGCCTCTCTTTGAGCGCCTCGTCCTTGCTGGTGGCAGCATTGGCGAGCAGGGCGCGCGCGTGCTGGTGGTGGAACTCCGCATCGTTCGGGCGGAGGCTCAGGGCGGCTTCAATTTCTCGCTGTGCGGTATCGGGCCGTCCGATCTTCAGCGCCGCGATGGAACGCGCGGCCGCCCGGTCGGCGCGCGCCACCTGCGTGGCAAGAAATGCGCAGCCGCCCAGCGCGGTAAAGGCTGCCAGAAACACCAGGGCGCGCAACGCGGCATTCCGGGGGAGTGGCCGCTCGGCGCGTTCGGTGGTCTCGCGGTGGGACGCGGCGGCGGTCAGCACCGCGGTCAGGGCGATGGCCACTGCCGCGTTGGCCGGAATGTGCAGCGGAAAATCGAAGAGGCCGTGCACCGAAATGAACAACAACCCCAGTGCGCCGCCGCGGGCCAGGCGCCGGTAGTAATTGTCGCGAATGGGATGGCTTGGGTGAAAGCTGTAGGAGAGAAACGTCACGACCGCGCCGCCGCCCAGCACAAAGCCGACAAGGCCCGTTTCCGAGAGAATCTGGAGCCACTCGTTGTGGGCGAACTCGACGAGGTAGGGCATCCCGGGCGGACGGTGATTGGCGAAGGCGTGCTCGAAAGTCCCAAGGCCCACGCCCAGCAGCGGCTGGTCGAGCCAGATGGAGAGCGCCGCTTTCCAGAATCCGATGCGCTCCAGGGCGGAGGCCTCATGCCCAGCCGCCGCGTTGCTCACGCGCGCGAGCAGCGGCGCGGCACCGAACCACAGGGCAACGATGCCCACGATGAGCGCGGCGATGGCGACGCCGCCTGCAAGGTTGCCGGCGCGCCTGGGTGTGGGGGAGCTGAAACGGTCGGCGATCACCGCCGCTGTCACGACGGCCATGGCCAGCAGGCCGCCCAGCGAGAGGGTTAGAATCAGAAACGTGCACAACGCAATAAAGAAGGCGAGGTAGACGGGTGCCTGCTGGGTGACCGGGCCGCCGCTGGAACTGCGCGAACGCATTCCCAGCGCAGAATACAGCGCCAGTGGCGCAAGCATTCCGAGCAGACTGGCAAAGTGATTGCGGTTGACGTAGGAGCCGGAGTGCCCCCAGCCAAGATAGGCGACATGCCCGGTGTCAGCACCCACGCGCTGCGCGACGCCCCAGATGGAGACGACGATTCCGGCCAGCAACAGCGCGAAGACCGCGCGGCGCAGGCTCGCCCGGTCACGCAGCACGCTGATGAGGGCGAAGTAGAGAATCACATAGTTGGCGCCGAAGAGTACGGCGCGAAAGCTCTGTTCCCCGTCTATGGAGAACGGAAGCGCCGAGAGCGCCGCCACCCACAGGCCGACAGCGACCAGCAGCGAGCGAAGGTTGGGCAGGTAGAAAAAACCGTCGGCGCGTGCCGCCAGCAGGGCAAAGCCCGCGGCCAATGTGCAGAGCAGGGAGAAAACCAGACGCCCGGTGGGCGTTACGGCGCCGAAGTCGGTGAGTGAAAAGGCATACAGGCACGCCAGCGCAACGAGCGCGGCGTCCCGAAAACGCGGGCGCCCCGGTAATTGGCGGCCGGCATTCGAGTCTGCCACGTCAGGCTCCGCGCACCGGGCTACTTCGCGTCGGCCGAGTAGGCCCCGGTATAGGCGTAGTAATAGTAGCCCTGCCCCTCGGGTGTAAGGCGGTTGAGCGTGGCGCCGTAGAGGTGGGCGCCGGCGGCTTCGAGCTGGCGAATCGTGCGCTGGATGAGCGTGCGGTTCATTTTCTCCATGCCGAAGACCAGGAGCACGTTGCGGGCGACCGAGGCGATGATGCTCGTATCGGCCACGGCCAGCACGGGGGCGGAATCGATGACGACCTGGTCGAAGTCCTTGGAGAGCGCGTCGAGAATTTCCTTGAGCACGACCGAGTCGAGCAGCTCCGAAGGGTTCGGCGGGATGAGGCCCGCGGGCAGAACGTACAGGTTTTCGACGGAAGTCTCCCGCAAGGCCTCGCGGTAGTCGGTGATCTCGCCCGAGAGCAGATGGGCCAGCCCCGGGCCATGGTTCAATTCGAAGGCATGGCTGATGCCGGGGTTGCGAAGGTCGGCATCGACCAGAACGACCCTGCGCCCAGAGAGCGCGATGGTCGCCGCGAGATTCGATGAGATGGTGGTCTTGCCCTCCTGCGGGACCGACGACGTTACCAGCAACGTATTGCCCGAGTTGCGGGCGTGGGAGAACTTCACGTTCGTGCGCAGCGTGCGGAAGGATTCGCCGGCGACGCTCTTGGGCAGATCGCTCGCAATGCGAGAGGGGATTACATCACCCAGATCGCCCTCTTTCATCTTGGGGATGGTGCCCAGGACCGGTAGCTCGAAGAGGTGCTGGAATTCTTCGACCGAGCGGATGCGCGGGTCGAGCCATTCGATGAGCAGACCGACGAGCAGCGCGAGAAAGAGTCCGCTGATGAGGCCCACCATGACGATGCGCCTGCGATTGGGGAAAA
>JAGRBM010000295.1 GCA_020434085.1 Chrysiogenia bacterium
ATGTAAATTCTGCGGTCCATCTCGGGTCATTTCGGTCCATCGTGGGCCATCATGGGTCACGCCCCTTGCGTGAGTTTCTTTCTTTCCCATACTGAAAACAGAGGGTCTGACGGCCGCGACAATCCCTGCTCCCCTCTCGGGGGAGCTGTCGCCGAAGGTGACTGAGGGGGTTGCCGGGGCGGCGTTTCGGCTCTGCGGCGTGGCGACTTGCGGCACCCCCTCAGTCCGGGCATTTGCCCGGACAGCTCCCCCCGAAAGGGGAGCAGGAAGAAGTGGCGCGCTTGCCCCCGTCTGCGCGAAAGCCCTTCGACGGGTTCGACAGGCTCACCGCAGGCAGGCTCAGGACAGGGAGAAGAAAGAGAAGAAAAATTTTTGGAATTTGTAAACACGGGCGGGGCCGGGCCGAGCGGCGGCGGCGATGCCGCCCCCGAAAAACCCCTTGAAAATCCCTAAGTTCCCGGTATTATTGGGGGGATTCCCGATTCGTAGGTGAGGCCGCGCTCCGGGAGAGAAGACGATCTCTTCGCAGCAAGCCATCGCATCGGCTGAGCCACCGCGCTTTGGCCGCTATCAGCTGCTTTCCGAACTGGGGAAAGGCGGCATGGGCGTCGTTTATCGCGCGCTCGACCCCAAGATCGGCCGCGAAATCGCGCTCAAGACGATCCTCACCGGCGTCACCCCCCAGAGCGAGAATTACGCCGAGCTCCACAGGCGCCTGGAGCGCGAGGCCCGCGCGGCCGGCGCCCTGAACCACCCCAACATCGTCACTGTCTACGACGTGGGCGAGTGGGAAGGCGCTTTCTTCATCGCGATGGAGTTTGTCGACGGCACGCCGCTCGACCGCATCGTCAAGGGCGGCGACCCGCTGCCGCTCGAGAAGATCAACGACCTCATCAAGCAGATCGCCCGCGCCCTCGACTACGCCCACGCCAAGGGCGTCGTCCACCGGGACATCAAGCCCGCCAACCTGATCCTCGACGGGCATGGCCAGATCAAGGTCGCCGACTTTGGCGTGGCGCGCCTGCAGAGCGGATCGATCACCCAGGAAGGCGGGCGCGTGGGCTCTCCGTCCTACATGAGCCCCGAGCAGATCCAGGCCGAGGAGATCGACGGGCGCACGGACTTCTTCAGCCTGGGCGTGGTCTTCTACCAACTGCTCACCGGTCGCAAGCCCTTCCGGGGCAAGAACATTGCCGCGATCACCCACGCCATCTGCAACAAGGAACCCATTGCGCCGATCAAGTACAACACGCAGATCCCCCGGCGCATCAACCAGATCGTGCTGAGGCTGCTCGCCAAGGAACGCGAGGAGCGCTACCAGAACGGCGCCGAGCTCTGCAACGACCTGGATGCGCTCGACCAGATCGATCTCTCGTCAGTGACCCTGGACTACGGCGCCCCGCCGCCACGCGAGGACACCATGCGCGACCGCACGCCCACGCCGGCGCCGCGCAACGACATCCACACGCTCTTCCGCAACATCACCAGCGACGTGCGCGGTTTCTCCGTGGGGGACCCCACCGGCCCGCGTGGCCGCGTGGTGCGCCCGCGCCGCCAGCAGGAAGCCAGCAAGCTCTCCACCGGGTGGATCATTGCCCTGGGCGCCGCCGCAGTCGGGGTCGCCGGCCTCGCCTACCTGCTGCTCGGATAGGGGGCGCACTTGATCGCCCAGTGTCCGAGTTGCCGCGCGCGCATCCGCATTGAACTGCCCCAGGTCATCGAACAGAACCTGGTGCGCTGTTCGAAGTGCTGGTTCGTCTTTCTCGTCTCCGGCGAAGAGCTGCGCAAGGTGCTCGACGGCGCGCGCCGCTCTCCGGCGCTCACCCGACCGGCCGAGACCTACCGCTCTGAGGACTCGGTGCCGCCGGGTCTCGAGGATCTCTCCCAGCAGTTCGCCGAGTGGGAAAAGCACGTCCTGAAAAACGGCGGCGGCGAGGGACCCGACCTCTCCGACGTGAGCCTCTCCCAGCAGTTCGACTGGACCGGTTTCGACGACCGGGGCGAATCGCCCGACTCCACCGGCGACAACGCGATCGGCGAGGGCACCATTCTCTCGAGCTTCGAGACGCGCGGCGCTGCAGAGGCCGGCGGCGAGGACGTGCTCTGCACGCTCTCGGTCGTCGAAGGGCCGCAGGCCGGACTCTCGTTCCCGATTCACGACGAGTCGGTGGTCATCGGGCGCGACAGCGCCGACTGCGTCGTGCCCGACCGGGAAATCTCGCGCCAGCACGTGCGCATCCGGCTCTCCAGCCACAAGGGCGCGCCGCGTTTCGAGATCGAGGATCTGGGCTCGACCAACGGTACCATTGTGAACGGCACGCGCATCGAGTTCTCGCCCCTGGAGAACTGCGACGAGATCGTGATCGGTTCCTCGAAGCTGATCTTCTTCGTGGGCAAACCCGTCGTGGTGACCCCGCGCCCGGCCATCGATCAAAAAGCGCTGCGCGAGATGAACGCCTATTCTGCCGCCACCGCCGATGTCGACGGCGATGCCACCGGCACCCGCGGGGAGGGAAATCCCTTCCTGCCCTCGGCGGCGCTGAAACGCGTGCGTGCCTGGCTCGAAGTGACAGAGGGGGCCGACCAGGGCAAGGTGCTCGACCTGATCAAGGGCGCCACCGTGATCGGGCGCGAGCAGGCCGACGTGATCATCGACGATCCGCTGATCTCCAGGAAGCATGCCCTGGTAGAAGTCCTCTCGGGGGACCAGATCTATCTGAAAGACCTGGCCAGCAAGAACGGCACCGTCGTCAACGGAATCCTGGTCAAGGTCGCGCGGCTGCAGGCAGGTGATATGATCCAGATGGGCGACACCCGGCTCTGCTTCGGGACGGAGATGCTGGGCTAGGGCGAAATCACAGGCGCGAAGGCGGGGACGGCCATGAGCGACGAGAAGAACAGAAAATTCGTGATCCGCGGCGAGGATCGTCGCAAGACCAACGAACCGGTGAGCGAGGACCGGCGCGACGGATCGCGCCGGATGACCGAGCATGCCGGCACCGATCAGATCGCCATCGAACTCAAGGCCGCGCTGCGCGCCCTCGAACAGATGCTGCGCGCGACCGAGGCCGACCTCGAAGAAGTGGCCGCCGGCCGTGATCCCGACGAAGTCACCCAGATCCCAACGCGCAATGAAAAGCTTGCCGGTGCGGTGCGCTCGCTCGCCGATGCCGAGGCCGGACTGCTCGACCTGGTGCGCGCCGCGAAGATGGCCGCGCGTTTAACGCCCGAGCTTCGCGCCTGGTCGGTCGAAGTGGCCGAGCGCGCCTGCGCCGTCGAAGAACGCCTTGCCGAACACATGGCCGAGCGCCTGGGCATCGACCGCCCCGCCGAGCCGCCCCGCGCGCGGCGCCTCGTCGAAAAACTCCAGAAGATTCTGGGCTGAGCGTTGAGCGACTCCGAACAAAACGAACTCGAAGAACGCCGTGAGGCCGCCAATTCCGGGCGGCTTTTCCTGATCTTCGTCGTGGTGTTCTGCATTGCCGCGTGGTTTCTCCCCGAGACCTTCGCGCAGGGCAAGCCGCTCATCGTGCCGCTGCTGAGCGTTGTGATGCTGGGTATGGGGCTCACCCTCACGCCCGATGATTTCAAGCGCGTTGCCGAGCAGCCGGCCACCGTGGCGGTGGGGACGGGCTTGCAGTTCATGGTGATGCCGTTCTCCGCGCTGGCCATCTCGAAACTGCTGGGACTCTCGGATGAGGCGACCATCGGGATGGTGCTGGTCGGCGCGTGCCCGGGCGGGACGGCCTCGAACGTGATCGCGTATCTCTCTCGCGCGGACGTCGCGCTCTCGGTGACGCTTACCGCTGTGTCCACGCTGCTCGCGCCGGTGGCGACGCCCTTCCTGACTTCCCTGCTGGCCGGAAAGATCGTGGACGTGAATGTGGCGGGGCTCTTCCTGAGTGTCGCGAAGATCGTGCTCGCACCGGTGCTGGTGGGACTCATCCTCCGCCGCTTCCTCGATCGTTTCATCGAGCCCGTGCTCAAGGCGCTCGTGCCATTTACGAGCCTCGTCATCGCGCTCATCATCGCGATCATCGTTGGCGCTTCCCACGGAAACTTCGGCGCGGCAGTGCTGCCGATTCTTCCGGCGGTCTTCCTGCACAACGCGATCGGGCTGGGGGCAGGTTACGGTGTTTCGCGCCTGCTCAAGTTTCCCGAACAGGCGGCGCGCACCATCGCCATCGAGGTGGGAATGCAGAACTCGGGACTGGCCGTCGCATTGGCCGGCAAGTTCTTCGCCACTGCCGCTGCCCTTCCGGGCGCCGTCTTCAGCGTCTGGCACAATGTTTCGGGCGCGGTGCTGGCCAACTTCTGGGCGGGGCGTACGAAAGATTCCTGACACACTTTTCCCTCTCCCTTCCGGGGAGAGGATGCCCGTAGGGCAGGTGAGGGTGGGGTGCCTGAAGTAGCATTTCTCCCTCACCCAAGCGCGCCTTCGCCGCGCTTTTCCCTCTCCCGCTGGGAGAGGGAAATAAGGGAAAAAATTCCTAGGGCCGCGCGCGCAGGTCGCTGATTGCCTGGCTGAGCTGCTGCTCGCGGCGGGCGCGGATCTCGGCGTCTTTTTCCTCACCCTCACCCATCATGGATGCAACCTTGAGCTCATCGAGTTCGGCCTGCCAGCGCTCGATCATGTACTGGCGGTCGGCGTGGCTGTCGAGCTGCCAGACAGTGAAGTAGAGCTCGGGGTCGCGCACGTAGGCGTCCTCGAAGGACTCGGCACTCTCCTGTTCGAGCGAGGCGAAGCCGGGATCGGGAAATTCATTGCCCAGGCGGTTGAAGGCCAGAAAGACAACGAAGAACAAAAACAGTCCGGCCGGAATCGCGGGCACCCACCACCAGGGGAGGATCCGCTTGAGCGGCGACTTGCCGCGACCGAGTTTGAACTGCAGGGAGGCCATGGGCGCAAGCCTAGCGCGCAGGGGGCGCCCTTACCACCCCACGCGGGGCGTGCTAGGGTTGCCCGGCGCGTCCTGAGGCACCTGCGGCGCGCGTTAGCGGCACGACCAATCCAGCGGGCGAGCGCCCGCAGCCGGTGAGAGAACCATGAAGTGTCCCTCCTGCGGACATCCTGATTCACGCGTGATCGACTCGCGCGGCGCCCATGAGGGCGAGGCGATTCGCCGTCGGCGCGAGTGCGAGGAGTGCGGCCGCCGCTTTACCACCTACGAACGCATCGAAGAGCGCCCGCCGGTTGTCGTGAAGAAGAACGGTAACCGGGTTCCGTATGACCGGAGCAAGGTGATGGAGAGCATCACCATCGCCTGCCGCAAGCGCGGCATCCCGGTGGAAACCCTCGAAGCAGTCGTCGATCGCCTGGAGAGGGAGTTCTCCGAGCGCGCCGGCGGGGAGATCACCACCGACGAGATCGGCGCGGGAATCATGACCCAGCTCCGGGGACTCGACCAGGTGGCCTACGTCCGCTTCGCCAGCGTCTACCGCGAGTTCCGCGACATCGACCAGTTCCTCGAAGAAGTCAAAAGCATGCGCAAAGAAGGGGAGTGAGCAGTCATGCCCCGCAAGCCCGCGCCAAGGAGCCAGCAGCAAACCGACGAGCGCTATATGCGCCGCGCACTGGAACTTGCCGCGCGCGGGCGCGGCGCAGTCTCGCCCAACCCGATGGTGGGCGCCGTCATCGTGAAGAACGGCAGGGTGCTGGCCGAGGGCTGGCACCATGAATACGGCGGGCTTCACGCCGAGACCGACGCGCTCGGAAAACTGCGCGGCAGCGCAAAGGGTGCGACCCTCTACGTCTCGCTCGAGCCCTGCAATGCCACGGGGAAACAGCCGCCCTGCACGGACGCGATTCTCGAACACGGCATCGCGCGCGTCGTGGTCGGTGTGGGTGACGGCAACTCCAAGGGCAAGGGTGGCATCGCGCGCCTCAAGCGCCGCGGGGTGAGCGTCGCAACCGGGGTCCTCGCCGAAGAGGCTGTCGCCCTCAATGAAAAATTCTTTACTCATGTCGCACGAAAGCGCCCGCACACGACGCTCAAGCTCGCCGCCACGCTCGATGGCCGGACGGCCACGCGCAGGGGTGAGTCCAAATGGATCACCTCGCCCGAGTCGCGAAAGCTCGTCCACGAAATGCGCGGCGAGTGCGACGCAATCCTCTGCGGAATCGGCACCGTGCTGGCGGACGATCCGCGGCTCACGGTTCGGCCCGCGCCGGCACATGGGCGCCAGCCCATCCCCGTCATTCTCGATTCGAAGCTTCGCATCCCGCTCGATGCGAAGGTGCTCAAGACGAAGACCGCGCGCAAGATCGTGATCTGTTCCACGCGGGCCCCGGCTAAGCGTGAGGAACTGCTCGTCGCCCAGGGCGTGCGCGTCATTCGCGTGGTTCATCAGGGCGGCAAACTCGACCTGGGCGCCGCGTGGAAGGCGCTCTATAAGGAAGAGATCGGCTCGGTCTTCGTCGAGGGCGGGCCGAAGGTCGCCGCCTCGGTGCTCGCGACCGGGCTGGTCGACGTGCTGCACGTGTTCCTGGCGCCAAAGATCATCGGGGACGAGAAGGCCACGCCGCTGCTTTCGGGGCTCAAGGTCCCACACCTCAAGAACGCCATCGCGCTGGGCGAGCTCAGCGCGCAGCAGATCGGGCCGGACGTGCTGCTTACCGCGCGGCCGCGCCGCTAGAACTCACAAGGAGCCGGACATGTTTACCGGACTGGTAAAGGACGTTGGAACCATCGAACGGGTGAGCCCCTCGGGCACGGGGCTGATCTTTCGGATCAAGACCGCGCTTGCCGCCGAGGGTCTCGAAGAGGGCGAATCGATCGCCGTCAACGGGGTGTGTCTGACGGTAACGGACTTCGACAGCGTTCGCTTCGACTGCGAGCTCTCGAAGGAAACCCTCGACTGCTCGAACCTCGGCAGGGTGAAGGCCGGCGACCCGGTCAATCTTGAGCGCGCCATGCGCCTTGGCGACCGGCTGGGCGGCCACCTCATGCAGGGGCACGTGGACGGCCGGGCCAAATTCCTCTCCGATACCCCCGACGGGACGAGCCACCGGCTCGCCTTCGAGGTCCCTGCCGAGCTGCGCAAGTACATCATCGAGAAGGGCTCGATTGCCCTGGACGGCATTTCGCTCACCGTGAACAAGGTGGAGGGAAACCGTATCGAGGTGAACATCATCCCGGCCACCTGGGAGAAGACCACGCTGGGAAAACGCGCCATCGGGGCCCTGATTAATGTTGAAGTCGACATGCTCGGAAAGTATGTAGAGAGCATTCTGAGCGGGCACCTGCAGGCGGCGGGAGTGGATGCCGGCAATATTTCAAAAGCCTTCCTCGCGGAACAGGGGTTCCTCGGGGAGTAGTTCAATTGGGACCCGGCGGGGCCGGGGTCGGAGGAAGCAGGAATGAATCGGAAATTTCTCGTCGCGTTGTTTGTTCTTCAAGTGATCGCGTTGCTGCCGGCAGCGGCGCACGCGAAGCTGGCCTTCGGCATCCTGCCGTGGGATGGTCAGCAAAAACTCTCACAAGAAGAAATCGCCAAGGTCGAGGCCAAGTTTGCCCACACGCTCAATGAGTGCGGCAAGTTCACGATTGTCGAGCGCTCCCAGGTGGAGAAGCTCATGTCCGAGCAGGCCTTCCAGATCTCGGGCGCCGTGGGCGGCAACCAGGCCGAGAAACTCGGCAAGATCCTGAGCGTGGACAAACTGGTGCAGTTCACCGTCATTCCCGAGGGCGGGGGCGATCACTCCGGTATCATCCGCGTCTTCGATGTGGCCACCGGCGCGCAGGAAATCAATGAGACCGAATCGAGCTCGGGCACGCAGGATGCCGACGATGTCGCCCGCAACATGGCGGGCCACATCATCCTGAAGTATCCGCTCATGGGCCGCGTGGGCAAAGTCGCAGGCCAGACGATCATCGTGGATGTCGGCGCCGACGGGAAGCTCAAGGACGGTGACCGGCTCTTCGTAGCTCGTCGCGAGATCGAGCGCGACGCCGGCGGCGAGGTTATTTTCGAGGACTACGCCCGCGTGGGAATCCTGCGGATCGAGCGCGCCGGCAAGCAGGGCTCGAAAGCCAAGATCGACTCCCTGGTGGACCTGGG
>JAGRBM010000296.1 GCA_020434085.1 Chrysiogenia bacterium
CGCCGACCATGAGCGGCCCCATCAGAATAAAGACAAGAATGTCACCGGCGCCCCAGTATTTGTACTGCACGGGCTTGGCGGTATAGAGCGCGCCGCCGGCGATCCCGACAAGACCGAGCATCACGATGGGCCAGCCGCGAAGGATGATGAGAGGCACGCCAAGATAGGCGGCCAGCCCGAAAGCGACGATCGCCGCGCGGGCGATCTGCTTTGCGGTAAGCTCGCCCGAAACGAGCATCCCGCTGCCGCCCAGCGAGAACTCGTTGTCCACGCCCAGGTCGTAGTCGTAGTAGTCATTGACCAGATTCGTTCCCGCGTGCAGGGCCAGCGCGCTCAGCAGGATGAAGGGCACGAGCCCCCACTCCACGTCCACCCCGCCAAGGGCCAGCAGGCTGCCGAGGGTGACGGGCACGACCGTCGCGCCAAAGGACTCGGGCCGCAGGGCGCGCGTCCATTTGAGCAGGTTCTCCAGCCAGACAGGGTTCTTCTTCTGTGCTCGCAGCGTTGTTTCCATGGGTGTTCCTCATCGGGGTTCGTCCTTCGACGAGCTCAGGACGAACGGAGTTCAAAAGGCCTCGCTATCCCTTCCCGTTCGTCCTGAGCCTGTCGAAGGATCGAACGGGCCCGCGCCACGCGCGGCCTAGCTGTCGCGGGCCAGCAGCAGGCGGGCAAAGCGCACGAGCCGGTCGCGCGCGGGGCTGGCAGGCAGGACTTCGAGTTCTTCGATTGCGCCGAAAGTCGCGCTTTCAAGGCGCCCGCGCACGCGCGCCAGCGCGCCGCACTCGGCGAGCATCCCGGCCAGGCGGCCCACTTCCTTGTCGCTTGGCGGCGGGCGGTCGTCTTTTAGATGCGACTCGAACCAGCGGCTCACTTCCTCGCTCATCTCGCAGCCGTAGATCACCGCCAGCGAGGGCTTGCCTTCCTTGAGGTCGGAGAGCACGGCCTTTCCTACGAGCGTGCCCTCGCCCACCCAGTCGAGCCAGTCGTCGAGCACCTGGAAGGCGATGCCCGAGCCGTGGCCGAATTTCTCGAGCGCGCGGGTGGTCGCCTCATCGGCGCCCGCGGCCATGGCGCCGGCCTTGGCCGACCACGCAAAGAGCGCAGCGGTCTTGAGCTCGACGATCTTTTCGTAGACTTCTTCGTTGGTCGCCAGATCGAAGCGGTGTTCCTGCTGAAGCACCTCGCCCTCGACCATGTTCTGAAGCATGAACTGGTAGCTGTCGCAGATCTCGAAATTGCGCGTGGCGAATACCCCGCCCAGCGCGCGGGTCAGCAGAAAATCACCGGCGAGAATGGAGATGCGGTTGCCGTGCAGGATGCGCGAGGCGGGCTTGCCGCGGCGCACTTCGCCCTCGTCCAGAACGTCATCATGCAGCAGGGTCGCCGCGTGGGTGAGCTCGGCCGCCAGGGCGACCGGATCGGCCACCGAAGCATCGGCGCCGACGGCGGTGCAGGAGAGCCAGGCCAGCAGCGGACGCACGCGCTTGCCACCGGCTTCGACGAGCTGCGCGGCCGCCTCGGGCAGCGGCGCGTGGGCGCCCTGACAGGCAACGGAGAGATTGTCTTCGAGACGCGCGAGCTCGCCGCTGAATTCGGCGCGCAGGTTCTTCCAGAGCGAGCGGTAACGAAGTCGCTCGGTCAGGGACATGGCCTTGGGAAGTGACACGTGAGGTGATCCCCCTGCAGATTCAGGTTGCCTGGGTCGCGCGCATCGCCACCACCGACGAACGCGCGAGCGGCTCCCGCAGGTCCTTATATCTCATATTTCAAAAGTAATTGAAAGTTCCGAGAGCAGAAAATGACGCACGGCGGCGAAAAAAGTGGCAGCAGAGGGCGCCGGTAGCGCGACCTATCCCTCTGCCCCCTCCGGGGGAAGATGGCCGGAGGCCAGAAGGGGGTGCCGGTACCGGCGAGGTACGGCCTGATCGCCGGCTGGGCGGCCCCCTCAGTCACCTTCGGTGACAGCTCCCCCGAAGGGGGAGCAGGGAATGTTGGATACTCTTCCCTAGAAGGGATTCACCTCAACCCCGCCCCGCTCCAGCGGAGGCAGGCGGGCGTGAACGGACTCCACAATGCCGTCCTCGCTCACGTGGACGCGGATGAAGTAGACCTGCTCGATGTCGGTGCCGAACATGAGCGGGGCGTAACCGGCGCCGCCCAGGACCCGCATGGCGATCTGGATGGGGCGCCCGAAATCGACCTGCGCGTCGCGGGCAAAGTCGGCGACCCAGATCATGCACAGCCCGCCGGGCACCGGATGGGATCCCGGCGGCGCGGGCAGCACGGGTTCGAGTTCATCGAGCCTGTCGGAGAGCGCGCTCTCGTAGAAGACGCTCTCGCCGCAGAACCCGTCGGGCGGTCCCAGCAGATCGAGCGCGTCCTGCAGCGTGGCCACCTCGGGTTCCAGAGTCAGCGCCCCGCGCACAAGCGGCGCGCCCTGGGTGATCTGGGTGATCGTGCAGGCGCCCAGACACATGATCAGGATGAGCAGACACAGCGCCCCTCTCCCGAGCGCTGACGCGCTTTTCCCTCTCCCATTGGGAGAGGGGAACAAGGTCTGTGTGTTCTTTGTCACGGCAGGAACCGGAACTCCGCCGTGTCGGAGGCGTGGCGCCAGGCGACGTTCTTCACCATGCCCGCCTCATCGAAGATAATGAGCAGCCGGTCGGGCTTCACGTCCAGGCTTCCCCAGTTGAAGAGCAGCAACAGCAGGAAGTTCATCTTCCCCTCGTCGTAGCGATAGAGATAGACGTCCCCCTCGGCCAGACGCGCGACCGCGTCGGGCGCGCCGAGGGTTTCCTCCACGTGTCGCCGCGAGGTTTCGCCGGGAATGATGCGTTCGACTTCGTTGGGATCGGGAGGGCTGCCCACCTTGAGCCGGAACCAGCCGCAGCCGGTGATAAGTGTTGCGAGTATCAGAGCCAGAGCAATTGCGCGGCGCATGGGGTGCCTCCTTGGGGGGAGGCCTGAGCTTATCACAGTTGAAACGCGCGAAGCGCGCGCTGGACTGAGGGGCCTGGGAACGCGCCGGAGGCGCAACCCCGCAGCGCTCCCTCGCTAACGGGGGAGCTGCCCGCGAAGCGGGCTGAGGGGGGGGCTTCGCCTGCCCCCATCTGGCCTGTCGGCCATCTTCCCCCGGCGGTGGGGGAAGAGCGGAGGGGTGGCGCTTCGCGCTACTCGAAGATCACTTTCACGAAATGCCGCTTGCCGACTTTGACGAGGTGCTCGCCGCTTCCGGGCAGCTCGTGGGCGATGTCCTCGACCTTGGCATCGTCAATGCTCACGCCGCCCTGCTGGATCTTGCGCTTGGCTTCCTTGTTGGAGGCGGCAAAGCCCGCTTCGACGATCACGTCGAGGAGGCGCTTGTTCTCGCCGGCGGCAAGCTTCATCTCCGGCACGTCATCAGGAACCCCGCCCCTGGCATGCACGGTGTTGAAGTGCTCGCGCGCGGCAGCCCCCGCCCCTTCGCCGTGGTAGCGGTCCACGATCTCCATGGCGAGAGTTTCCTTGGTGGCCTTGGGGTTGAGTTCTCCAGAAGCCATTCCCTTTTTGAGGGTCTCGAGTTCCTCGGTCGTGATGGCCGAGAGCAGCTCATAGTAGCTCACCATCAGCTCGTCGGAGATGCTCATCACCTTGCCGAACATGTCGTTGGGTTCGTCGGTGATGCCGATGGCGTTGCCGTAGCTCTTGCTCATCTTCTGCACGCCATCGAGGCCGACGAGCAGCGGCATCATGAGCAGCGCCTGGGGGTGCTTGATGTGGTGGGCTTCCTGCAGGTTGCGGCCCACGAGCAGGTTGAAGCGCTGGTCCTGGCCGCCGATCTCCACGTCGGCCTTGAGCGCGACGGAGTCGTAGCCCTGCACCAGCGGGTAGAGGAATTCGTGGATCGAGATGGGTTTCTCGGCGGCGTAGCGCTTGGAGAAGTCGTCGCGTTCGAGCATGCGCGCCACGGTGTAGTGGCTGGCGAGGCCGATCATGTCGGCGCCGCTCATCTTGTCCATCCACTCGGAGTTGTAGCGGACCTCGGTCTCATCGGGGTCAAGGATCTTGAAGACCTGCTCCTTGTAGGTGGATGCATTCTTCTCGACTTCTTCGCGGGTCAGCGGCGGGCGCAGCGCCGAGCGGCCCGAGGGGTCGCCGATGCAGGCGGTGTAGTCGCCGATCAGAAAGATGACCTGGTGGCCCATTTCCTGAAAATGCCGGAGCTTGTGCAGGAGCACCGTGTGACCCAGGTGCAGGTCGGGCGCCGTGGGGTCGAAACCCGCCTTGATACGAAGCGGCGTATCCGTGTCGATCGCGTGCTGAATCTTCTTGCGCAGATCCTTCTCGGGAATGACGTCCACCGCGCCGCGGGTGATGGCCTTCCACTGGGCCTC
>JAGRBM010000297.1 GCA_020434085.1 Chrysiogenia bacterium
AACGGCATGATCGCCCAGGTGTTCGAGTTTCTGCGAATGCTCGGGCGCCTGGATTTCCTGACGGCCGAAGGCTGGGACGGCACGCGCGCGCGGCCGATTGAAACAGGGGCGGGAGAGAAGCAGCGATTGCTTTATGAAGCGGCCTGACCCGAGGGCAGGCACAGGAGGCAGGGAAAATGTTTGAATTCAACGACCAGCACAAGATGATCCAGAAGATGGTACGCCAGTTCGTGGAGAAGGAACTCGAACCCAAAGTCGAGGACATCGAGAATGGCGAGCCGCCCTATGAGATCATGAAAAAGTTTGCCAACACCTTCGGGATTCCCGGCATGATCGACGGGGTCTGGAAGAAGCGGAAGAAGAAGCTCCAGGCCCACGAGGCAGGCGAAGAAGCCCCGGCCGAGGAAAAAGGCGACGACGAAGACGGCGGCATGGAGGGCCTGGGCGGCGCCGATCCGGCGATGGCCGCGATCATCGGCGTGGAACTGGCCCGCGTTTCGCCGGGATTCTCGCTCGCACTGGCGGCGAACACGGCTCTCTACGGCGCGACCGTGATGAAGAAGGGCACCTGGGACCAGCAGGACAAGTGGGGCATCCCGGTGCTGAAGTTCGAGAAGATCGGCGCCTGGGCCATGACCGAACCGGGCGCGGGCTCGGATGCCTACGGCGGCATGTGCACCGTCGCCAAGCATGATGGCGATGGCTACCGCATCAGCGGCGAGAAAACCTTCATTACCAACGCGCCCTACGCCGACTACTTCACCGTCTACGCCAAGATCGACAACAACGACGGCACGCCGCTTCGCAACCGGCCGATTCAGTGCTTCGTGGTCGAGCGTGGGATGGACGGACTCGAAACCAGCAAGCCCTTCAAGAAAATGGGAATGCACGCCTCGCCCACGGGCGCGGTCTATCTCGACAACGTCTTCGTGCCGGCTGAAAACCTGCTGGGCAAGAAGGAAAAGGAACTCAGCAAGGAACAGTCGCGCGACGTCTTCTCGGGCGAGCGCTCTGGCTCGCCCATCATGGCGCTGGGAATCATCGAGAAGTGCATTGACCAGTGCCTGAAATACGTGCAGGAGCGCGAGCAGTGGGGCCAGCGCATCGCAGAGTTCCAGGCCGTGCAGCACCGCATCGCGAAGATGTACGTCATTCGCGAGAACGTGCGGAACCTGATGTTCAAGCAGCTCTGGCAGCAAAAACACGGCAAGGTGAACATGACCGAGGCCTGCGCGGCCAAGGCTTATGCCGGGCAGGCGGCCGTCGACGTTGCGCTCGAAGCCATCCAGATCCACGGCGGCATGGGCTACATGTGGGAGACGGGACTCGAGCGCCTGATGCGCGATGCCAAGCTGTTGCAGATCGGCGGCGGCACCGACGACATTCAGTACAACACCATCGCCCGCGAGCTTCTGAGGAGCGATCGGCTTCCTTCCTAGATAATTGACATGTGCGTTAAAAATTGAAAACGGCGCAGCCTGGGCTGCGCCATTTTCTTATTATAATCAATGAGTTAGCTATGTATTGACGTGTAATACAATGTAGTATATTCTTGGATTCGTAGAACGCGGACGATAATCCGCCCAGGGAGGGGGGGCCCGAGATGAACCAGACCCGAGTTCACGCCAATGCCTACGATGGTTACCTGCCCACAAGCGCCGAGCCGGCGAACGACGGCTCGCCGCTCTCGGCCATCGCGCCCGATTACTCGCCCGAGATGATCGAGCGCGTGATGGGCTGGATCGAGCCCTTCTACAAGCACTACTTCCGCTGCGAGTGGCGCGGCGCGGTTCGCGTGCCCGAGCGCCCGGCTTTTATCGTCGCCAATCACAACGCGACCGGCGCCATCGACGTCTTCATGATGCTCTACGCCTGGTACTCGCGCTTTGGTCACTCGCGACCGGTGCACGGGCTCGCCCACAAAATGGTTTTCGAGACGCCCATCGTGAAGGAACTGATGCCCAAGCTGGGCGCCATTCCGGCCAACCCGCGCAAGGCCCACGAAGTCCTTGAAGCCGGCTGCGACCTGGCCGTCTTCCCCGGCGGTGACTGGGAGGCCTGTCGTCCCTACACCGACGCGGGCAAGATCGACTTTGGCGGGCGCAAGGGTTTTGTGCGCGTGGCACTGGAGACCGGTGCGCTCATATCGCCCTTTGTCCTCTGCGGCGCCCACGAGAGCAGCCTCATCCTCGACCGCGGCACCGGCATTGCCCATGCGCTCGGGATCGACTCGCTCTGGCGAACCAAGACCGTGCCGCTTGGCCTGCCGCTCTCGGTGCTGCCCTCCAAGGTCACCATGGAGAGCCTCGAGCCCATCGACCTGCGTGCGGAGACCGCCGGGATCGAAGATCCCGACGAGAAACTCCAGCACGGCTACGACATCGTCACCTCGCGGATGCAGGAGACCATGGACCGCCTGCAGGCCGAGCGTGAGGGATACTTGGGCTGATTTCCCGATTCCGCGAAACTCCCGATTTGAGCTACACTGGGGGCTCATCAATCGGGGGAGCCCAGTGGAAGCCAGGCACATGGTCGACGAGCAACTGCGTCGCCGCGGCATCAAGGACGAGCGTGTGCTCGCCGCGATGGAAGCCGTGCGCCGCGAGGTGTTCTGTCCGCCCAACGTGCGCGAGCACGCCTACGAAGACAAGCCGCTCCCCATCGGTTACGAACAGACCATCTCCCAGCCCTACATTGTCGGCTACATGAGCGAGGCGCTCCAGCTCTCGCGCGGTGAGAAGGTGCTCGAAGTGGGGACGGGCTCGGGCTACCAGGCGGCCGTACTCGCGCGCATGGGGATGCGTGTCTACTCGGTGGAGGTCGTGCCCGAGCTCGCAGAGCGCGCCCGCGAAACGCTCGAGGCCCACGGCTACGAGGTGCACGTGCGGGCGGGCGATGGCTATGCCGGTTGGCCCGAAGAAGCGCCCTTTGATGCAATCATCGTCACGGCAGCGCCGGAGTCGCTTCCACAGGAGCTGCTCGACCAGCTTGCCCCCGGCGGGCGCCTGGTCGTTCCGGTCGGGCCGCAGTATGCGGGGCAGGAACTGCGCCGCTATCGCAAGGATGAGAGCGGGCAGGTGAGCGTGGAAACCCTGCTGCCGGTGCGCTTTGTTCCCATGGTCCGCGAAAACTGAGCTTTCCCTGACCTCCCGGGCGCGGTAAGCTGGCCGGCGAGGGCGATTTCCCAACTTTTCCGGGCTTTTTGCAGATGCAGACGCTTCGTGCCGACATGCCTTCGGGCGCTTCCCAGACCGACTCCGATGAGGGCCGCACGCCCAGCGTGGCGCGGGTGGACCTTGGGGCCATCGCCGCCAACGCGCGCGCGCTGAAGGCCAAACTCGCTCCGGGCACGAAGTTCCTCGCCGCGGTAAAGGCCAATGCCTATGGTCACGGCGCCGTGCCGGTGGCGCGCGCGCTGCTGGCCGAGGGCACCGACTGGCTCGCCGTTGCGACCCTGGCCGAGGGGCGCGAGCTGCGCGAGGCCGGAATTGGAGCGCCGGTGCTGCTCATGCAGGGCATCCGCCCCGACCAGGCTGCCGGCGTGGTGGCCGGGGACTTTGCGACTTTCGTTTATGACGCCCCGGTGCTCGAGGCGCTCAGCGCTGCGGCAAGTGCGCAGGCAAAGCGCGCGCGCGTGCACATCAAGGTCGACACCGGGATGACCCGGCTGGGCGTGATGCCGCAGGAACTGGGTGCGCTGCTTGAGAAAACCAAATCGCTTCCCAATATTGAGATCGAAGGCATCTGCTCGCACCTCTCGGTTGCCGAAGATGCGGGCGGCGCGCTCACCGCGCTCCAGAAGCAGCGCTTTGCAGAGGCGCTCTCGCTGGCCGAAAACAAGGGCGTTCGCCCGGCGCTTCGCCACCTGGCCAATTCCTCGGCAACGATTCTTGACCCCGAGACCCACTACGACATGGTGCGCTGCGGGATCGCCGTCTATGGCGAACACCCGGCGGTGCAGACGCGCGGCAAGATCGAACTGCAGCCCGCGCTCGCATGGACGACGCAGGTTCACCAGCTAAAGCGCATCGCCGCCGGAGAGATCGTTTCCTACGGCGCCACCTGGAAGGCCCAGCGTGAGAGTCTCATCGCCGTGGTGCCCGTGGGCTACGGCGACGGATACCGGCGAAATCTCAGCAACCGCGCGCGCATGATCGCGGGCGGAAAGTCCTGCCCGGTGGTCGGCATCGTGTGCATGGACCTCACCATGATCGATGTAACCGACGTGCCCGGCATCGTCGCCGGCGACGAGGTCACGGTGATCGGTGCGACAGGCGGCGAGCATGTGAGCGCCGCCGAGCTGGCGGAGATTCTGGGCACCATTTCCTACGAAGTCCTCACGGGCATCGGCGCCCGGGTGGCACGGGTATATCGCTAAGATGGTCCTTTTCTTCGACGCACTGGGCGCCTTCCTGCTCGCCCGCCTCGAAGAGGTGGGGCGTTACTTCCGTCTGGTCTGGTGGGCGGCGATCGCGCCGCTTCGCCGGCCGCTGCACCTCAAGGAGGTCATGCAGCAGATGGAGTTCGTGGGCGTGCAGTCCACGGCGATCATCGCGCTGACGGGAACCTTCACGGGGATGGTCTTCGCCCTGCAGACGGGGCACGCCTTCCGAACTTTTGGCGCCGACACGCTGGTGGGCGGCACGAGCGTGCTGGCCCTGGTGCGCGAGCTCGGGCCGGTGCTCGCGGCGCTCATGGTGACCGGCCGCGCGGGCTCGGCAATGGCCTCCGAGCTGGCCACCATGCGGGTAACCGAGCAGATCGACGCGCTCGATGTGATGGCAGCCGATCCGGTCAAGCTGCTCATCTGGCCGCGGCTGGCCGCGGGCGTCGTCATGGTTCCGGCGCTCACGGTGATTTTCAACTTCGTGGGCTCGGTGGGCAGTTACCTGGTGGCGACCTCCGTGCTCAACCTGGCGCCCGGCGAGTGGTGGAAGAACGTCTACGAACTCGTCGAGGTCGATGACGTGATGAAGGGTATCGTCAAGGCGGTGGTCTTCGGATTCATCATGGCCAGCGTGGGTTGCTACAAGGGATACTTCGCCCGCGGCGGCGCGCGCGGGGTGGGGCGGGCCACCACCGACAGCGTGGTCTACGCCTCGGTGCTCATTCTGATCAGCGACTACTTCATCACGGCCTACCAGCTCAACTTCGCGAACATGGGATAGGACGATGGCGGCACCAGAAAACGACGGCAGCAAGGGCCTCCCCATCGAACTCAAGGGGCTGCGCAAGAGCTTTGGTGAGCGCGCCATCCTCGACGGGATGAGCCTCTCGTGCGAGTCGGGCAGAACGACCGTCATTCTGGGCAAGAGCGGCGAGGGAAAGAGCGTTACCCTCAAGCACATCGTCGGCCTGCTCCAGCCCGATGCGGGCGAAGTGATGGTGGGCGGCACCAACATGGTGGGTCTTGCGCACAGCGAGCTCAACGAGATGCGCAAGAACTTCGGCATGGTCTTCCAGGACGCCGCGCTGCTCGACTCCCTCGATGTCTTTGAGAACATCGCCTTTCCCGTGCGCCTTCATACCAGCAAGGGCGAGGACGAGATCGAAGACCTGGTGCGAAGGCTCACCCGCATGGTCGGCCTGCACGAGGACTCCCTGCGCAAGCTCCCCTCGGAGCTCTCGGGCGGTATGAGAAAGCGCGTGGGCTTTGCGCGCGCCGTGGCGCTCGAACCCAAGGTGATTCTCTTCGACGAGCCGACCACGGGGCTCGACCCGATCATGACCGACGTGATCGATTCGCTGATGATCGAGGTGCAGGAAGAAGTGGGCTCGACCCACGTGGTGATCTCCCACGACCTGCGCGGCGCCTTCAAAGTCGGGCACAAGGTGGCCATGCTCTACGAGGGCAAGATCATCGAAGAGGGCACCCCCGATGAGTTCCAGGCCAGCACCAATCCGGCCGTGCGGCAGTTTCTCGAGGGCCGCAAAGACGGCCCGATTCAGGTCTGAGCCGCCTTGGGCCGCGGGGGCTGGCGAAGAGACCCCGAATTGGGTTAGACTTTCAGTGATTTCAGTGAATTAGGCAGGTCCGGGCCGCAGCGGCGCGGAAAAGTGATGGACGATCAAACGAAAACCAACGTGATGGTGGGCGGCTTCGCGATGCTGGTGCTGGCCATCATTGCCTACAGTGCGGTGCATCTGGGCCCCACCGGTTTTGGCGGCGGGCAGGAATACCGCTCGCTGGTGGTCTATGTCCCCTCGGCGGCCGGGCTCTTCGAGGAGTCCCCCGTGCGCGTTGCCGGCGTGCAGGTCGGTCTTATCGACAAGATCAGTCTCGAGCGCGGACAGGCCCGCGTCGAAGTGCGCGTGCGCGCCGATCTCGAAATGCACGAGAACGCCCGCGCCATGGTCAAGAGCAGCGGCCTGCTGGGCGATCGCTACATCGAGATCGACCCCGGCACGCCCGAGGGCGTGCTGCAGGAACAGGCCGGGCCGCCCGATGAGAAGAAGCCCCGCATCATCTACGCCGATGAGTCGGGCGACATCGAATCATTCACCCAGGACCTGGGGCGCACGGGCAAGAACCTCGAAGCCATCACCGACAACCTGCGCGCCGTGCTCGACAACCGCCCCGGCGGCAATCCCGAACTGGCGCAGACGCTCAAGGCGCTCGCAGAGCTGACCACCAACCTGGCACAGATCAGCATCGAGAACCGGCAGGACCTGCGCGAGCTTGTCTCCCATCTTCGCAACATCAGCGCGACTCTCGATCGTGAGACCCCGGCACTGGCCGGTGAGGTGCGGCAGCTCGTTCGCGAATTGAACGGCGTCGTCTCCGACGGGCGCGTCGACGTGAGCGCCACGCTCTCGAGCTTCCGCGAGTCCTCCGAGCGTTTCAACCGCTCGCTCGAACACGTCGAGGAAATCACCCGCAAGATCGACGAGGGCGAGGGGACCGTGGGTCGCCTCATCAACGACGATGAAACCGTCGAGGAACTCAACAAGGCGATCAGCGGCATCAACAACATGCTCAGCTACGCCGACCGGCTCGAGCTCAAGCTCGGCTACCGCGCGGAGATCCAGCCGCGCGTCGACGATGCCAAGAGCGTCGTGGTCTTCGAGCTCTGGCCCAAGCCCGACAAGTATTTCTTCGTGCACGTCGTTTCCGATCCGCGCGGATCGCGGCCGGACACGGTTCACAGCACGATCACGAATACGGTCTATGACAAGAACGGGCTTGAGCTGGTCGGAAATGCGTATTTTCCGGCAACTGTGAATCAGTCGGTCACCACCAACAGCCAGCAGGGGCTCAAGTTCAGCGTCGGCATCGGCAAACGCTTCGATTACTTCAGCGTCTTCGGCGGGTTGATCGAGAATTCCGGGGGCTTTGGCTTCTCGGTTTCGCCCGACCGCTATGAGCACTTCGACCTGGAAGTGACGGCCTACGACTTCGACCGTCCCAACGACGAGCGCCCGAACGTCAAGGCGCGCCTTTCGGTCAATTTCCTCAAGTATTTCTATCTGACGGGCGGCGTCGAGGACATGATGGCCAAGAACAGCGACGATGTTGCCCCGTTCTTTGGCGGCGGCATCCTGTTCGTGGAAGACGATCTCAAGCCGCTTCTGACCTCCGGCGCCGTTCCTGTTCCCTGACGGGTCTCTCTACCTGAGCGTCGCTCACTTCATCCGACGAAGCCGGTTGCCCCAAGGGCCGTATCTTGAGCGGGCATCCCCGGTGAATTCCGCTTGCTTGTTGTGGTAGCTTTGCCTGCGTCGGGGTTTGGAGATCAGGGAGAAAAGTTCGTGGCGTACAACATCAACGATGAGTGCATCAATTGCGGGTCGTGTGAGTTCGAGTGTTCCTTCGGAGCCATTTCCGAGGGCAAGGACAAGCACCTGATCGATCCCGAGCGATGCCGCGAGTGTTCCTCGTGCGCGCAGATCTGCCCGGTCAAGGCCATCGAGCTCGTCAGCGAGCTGGGCTACTACCTGGTTGGTCCCGATACGGGTTACACCCTGCAGTAAGCAGCATTTGAAGCGATACAAACAGACGGCCCCCGCAAAGCGGGGGCCGTTTTCGTTGGAGTGTGGGCGAAGGAATGCTCAGGGACGAAGCACTGCAAACAGGTACCGGTCGCCCCGCACCACGCGAAGGAGCAAACGCTCTTCCCTGGCATTGCGTGACTGAGTGGCAAAGTCTTCGACCGAGCGAACGCGCTCGTGTTCCACCTCGATGATGATGTCGCCCGGAGCGAGTGCGGCCTGCGCCGCCGGTGACTGGGGCATGACGCGCGTGATGAGCACGCCCTCGGATCGGGTGAGCCCCTCGCGGCGCGCCAGTTCGGGAGTGAGCGTCTTCAACTCCATGCCGAATTTGCGGGCTGCATCCTGATGGGCGGGGGCGGGCTCGCTCGATTGAGGTGCCGCCGCCATCGGTCCGGCCTCTTCGAGGCGCGCGATGCGCGGGCGAAGTTCCTTGCGCTTGCCCTTTCGAAGGACAACCACGTCCACGCGCTTTCCGACTTCGCTGCCCGCGACAAGGCGCGGCAGGTCGGAGAGCTCACGCACGGGCTTGCCCTCGTATTCGACGATGACGTCTTCAGGCTCGAA
>JAGRBM010000298.1 GCA_020434085.1 Chrysiogenia bacterium
GTTCACCTGCCGGCGCTCTTTGCCAGCATGCAGGGCGTGATCGCCCGCCACGAGGAACTCGCGCCGCTGGCACCGATGGTCGAGCGCGCGCGTCAGGCAAATCTCAAATAGCCCTTGCACACCGGGCGTGCCCGTGATTGGATTGGGCACACAGTGTAGAGAGCGGGAGAAGAGTATGAGGCGGACGATTCTGGCGGTGCTGGCCCTGTTTGCGGTGCTTGCATTGCCGCATGTGGCAAACGCAGAGCCCAAACCCAAGAAGAAGCTCTATTTTACCGGCGGCGGCGCGGTGGATTTCGGCAACGGCGCCATCGGCAAGCACCCGGCGTTGCTGACGTTGCCGGCGCAGCCCACCCAGGGCTTCGACGACATCTTTGGCAAGGGCTTCAGCTTCAACGGCTACTTCGGCGGCCCGATCATGGACAATGTCTCCTTGCAGGTTGGCTACACCGGCGAGTTTCACAGCGGCAAGGCCGTGGACCTGGAGGCGCACTGGTTCCTGGCCGAGCTCAAGTTCAATCCGCGGCTGGGGCGTATCGATCCCTACGTGCTCGGCGGCATCGGTGCGGCGGTGGGCAACATCAAGGCCTCCGGCGTCGCGGCGAACATCGACACGAATGTGGAGTTCGCCTACACCTTTGCCGGCGGCGTGGACATCTACGTGACCGACCTGATCGCATTGCAGCCCGAAGTCCGGGTGCGCTCGATCAAGGACAGCGGCATCTGGGTCTACCCGGTGAGCCTGGGCATGAACGTCCTTTTCCTTTTCGAATAGCGATAAAATCTGCCGGTCTGTGAGCTTGCTCACGCTGATGGCGTGAGCGCAGGTCTAGGCTCGATGCAAAACTCAGGACTGATGGAATGAAAACGATGAAAACCCCCATACGCAGCTTTGTCTTTCTTCTGGCCCTCGCGCTGATCGTCCTTGCCGCCGCGCCGGCACGCGCCGAGAGGGCGCTATCGGTGAGCGAGTTCTCGTTTCTCGCCCAGTCCGGGGAAGAGGGTGCAAAGAAACGTCAACCGCCCTCGCTCTTCGGTGGCTTCGAGGGGGGCGACCGCTCCTATGCAGGCATTCGGCTGAGCTGGATCAATCCCGACGGGCACTTCAAGCGCGCGGCCATGGAAAAGAGCTTCGGCACGGGCGTGGGCGTAGTGCTCTACGGAGGCCGCGAGCTGCGTCGGGGCTTTGCGATTCAGTTCTCAATGGGCCTGGATTCCTACGAGGACAATCCCGGCGATATGGCGACCTTCTGGAGCACGCTGGGGGCGCGTCTGCAGCCCATCGACTGGACCTTCTCGCCCTACATCTTCGGCGGTGCGGGCATTGCCGCCATTGCCGCCGACGCACCGACAAACCCTGCCCCGGCGGGCTGGGACGGGGATGTCGATGGTGAGCTCGCTTTTACTACCGATGCCGGCGGCGGCGTGGAAGTCCTGTTGCTCGATGACATGGCCTTCGCCATCGAGTTCCGCTACCGCTACCAGAACGGTTTTTCAGGAAACATTTCGACCCACCAGTATGGGATCGGCGGGAACATCGTCTTTGTCGATTTCTAAATCGCCCAGTTGCCTTCGCTGTCGCGGCCGGTGATTTCTTCGGCCAGTGCTCGGTAGGCGAGGGCGGCTGCCGCCTGGGGCTGGTGCGCAAAGAGCGGCTGCCCAAGGTGCTGGGCCTGGCGAATGGCAGAGTTGATCGGGATCTCCGCGGCGCAGACGATGGGACCGAATGTGGTCTCCACCTGTCGCCGGATGGAGGCGTTGGCCGCCGGGGTTCGCGCATCCACCTTGGTCAGCACGATTCCCAGAATCCCCAGGCGCGGATTGAGGTTTTCGCTCACGCGCGCGAATGCGTCGAAGAGATCGTTCACCCCTTCATAAGAGAGCGCCGAGAGTTCGGTCGGCACGAGCACCTCGTCGGCGGCGACGAGCGCATTGACGGTGAGCTCTCCCACGTGCGGCGGGCAATCGAGAATGATCCAGTCGTAATGGGTGCGCGTCACTTCGAGCGACTGCTTGAGATAGAACTCCTTGCCGATCTTGCTGGCGAGCAATCCTTCGCTCTCGGCGAGTTTCTTGTCCGAGAGTACGACTTCAAGTGAAGAATCGGCGACCGGTTGCACGAGGTCGAGCAGCTCTTCGCCACGATTGATGATGACCTGGGAGAGATGGCCCTTGCGGCCGCCGAGTCGCGCGTGAAGGCTGGCGGCCACGTGCCCCTGCGGATCGAGGTCGACGAGCAGGACGCGCTGATGGAGCTCGTCGGCGAGTGCGCAGGCCAGATGCACGGCGGTGGTGGTCTTGCCGACGCCGCCCTTTTGCGAGGCGACGGCGACGACGCGGGCGGCTTTCTTACCGCGGGCGTAGTTGGTCTTGGGGCCGGCCAGTTGCTGCAACCTGCGAGCAAGCTGGTTCATGGGCGTGCGACGGGCTGCGCACATGGGGGAGGTCCTCGCCTTCAGCCGCTACGGCCTTGATGGGCGCGGCGGCTCCAGAGAATGCGGGCGAGGCTAGTCGAGGTATTCTTCGAGGGCCAGCGCGAGGGATTCCTCGCTGAGCCCCACGCGTGAGCGCAGGTCGATGTAGGAACGCAGCGCAGCCCCTTCAGGGCCCCAGTCCTCAAAAAAGAGCGCGCGAATCTCTTCCATTGCGACGTCCCCGCGCGCGACGGCCTCATGGAGCTCGTGCGCCAGGGAGTAGCCGAGCAGGTGGGCCGCGCCGACGAAGGCGGGAATGGGGGCTTCGTAGACCTCGGTAAGGTAGGGCGCGTGCTCTTCATCGCGCTCGGCCTGCAGGTGCAGGGCGGCGATCTCGAAGACGAGCAGCTCGTCCTCGCTGTAGTCCTCTTCATCCTCGCCGGGGTAGAGGCCAATCGCCAGGATCTCCGCCTCGCAAGGGGTCTCGCGCTCTGGCACTACCAGGCGCGAGCCGAAGAAGCCCAGCGCCTCATGCATAACGAGCTGATAGAAGAGGTCCGAACGGCTCGCCGCATCGGGTGAGCCGCCACTGACGTGGCGAATGAAGTGGGAGGCTTCCTCGGCCGCAACGAAACCGGTCGGGTTTGCCAGGAAGACTGCGGGCAGATCGGGGAGGAAATAGCTCTCGCCGGCCAGAAGCTGGCGGTGAATCTCGCCCAGATCCTCGGCGTCGTAGAGTCCCGAGCGCTCGCACAGTTCGAGCAGGGCGCGCGGGTGGGGGCCGAAAACGAGCACCTGCGAGAGCTGCTCCCCGACCGGAATGCCCATCAGGTCCGAGATCGTGCGGGCGCAGCGCTGGAAGTGCTCACGCGGGTCATGCGGGGCTTGATCGCGGCGGCGCAGCAGACGCCCAGCGCGCGGGGTCTCCAGCGTGGCTGGTTGCTCCGGTGATACAGGGACGATGAGTTCCCCGAAATCGGGGAAGGACGGGGCCGGCGTGCTGCCGGCCTGGGCCTCGTCGAAGGGACGACGAAGCACGCTGGATTGGAGAAACTTCCTCACCAAGTTGATAGCCCTCGGGGAGCCCCACAGCTCCACACCCACGCATGATACGGGGGCCCGGGGAGGGAGACAATTTTGCCGGAATGGATGTAACCATTGGAAATTATGAGTGTATTTCGCCGCCCGCTTGCCGCCCGCTTGCCGGAGGCCTCGCCGCTGGTTTACATATGTTTACACTTCCGGGACGCCCCGGCAGTGCAATTTGCGGGTCCAGCCCGGCGAGGAGTGGCACAGAATGCTTTTTCGTGGTTTGCGAGCCGGCCCCGCTTTGGGTGACCCCTTCGGGCCGCGCCGGGCATCGAATCAGGGAGCCGAGAACCCTGCGGAAGTGGCCCGGGAGCGCTCCCTGTGGTAGCCTTGAAATCTTGAGCCTTTTTTGCTGCCCGAACCCCGCTCAACCACGAAAATTTGGGGTTTCGGCCCGGAGAGAGAACCCTTGCTCCAGAACATCCTGAAAAACCTCGCCCTCTGGGTAATGATCCTTCTGGTGACCCTGCTCGTCGTTTGGTACGTCAAGGAAAACGCCCCCAATCCCAGCCAGGTCGCCTACAGCGAGTTCCTCAACGCCGTAGAGCAGGACCGCGTCGAACGCGTCGATATCACCGGCTATCAGATTCGCGGAAAGTACAAGGACCAGACCCAGGAATTTGCGACTTATGGTCCGGCCCATGAATTCCAGGTGGCCAAGGACCTGCGCGATCACAACGTGCTGGTCAACTACGTCGAAGAAAAAGACTCCATCTGGTGGCAGATTCTCATCAGCTGGTTCCCGCTATTGCTGATTCTCGTCCTGTTCTTCTTCTTTATGAGACAGATGCAGGCGGGTGGCGGTAAGGCGATGAGTTTTGGCAAGTCGCGCGCCCAGTTACTCCACGAGAGTTCCCACCGCGTCACCTTCGAAGACGTGGCCGGCTGCGAAGAGGCCAAGGACGAACTCGAGGAAATCATCGCCTTCCTGCGCGACCCCAAGAAGTTCACCAAGCTCGGCGGGCGCATTCCCAAGGGCGTGCTGCTTGTCGGGCCTCCGGGAACGGGCAAGACGCTGTTGGCCAAGGCCGTTGCCGGTGAGGCGGGCGTGCCGTTCTTCAGCATCTCGGGCTCGGATTTCGTCGAGATGTTCGTGGGCGTCGGCGCCTCGCGCGTGCGCGACCTGTTCCTGCAGGGCAAAAAGCACGCGCCGTGCATCATTTTCATTGACGAGATCGACGCCGTGGGCCGTCACCGCGGTGCGGGACTGGGCGGCGGACACGACGAACGCGAACAGACCCTCAATCAGCTTCTTGTGGAAATGGACGGCTTCGAAGCCAACGAGGGCGTGATCCTTGTCGCTGCTACGAACCGCCCCGACGTACTCGACCCGGCGCTGCTTCGTCCCGGTCGTTTCGACCGCCGCGTGGTGGTGGCGCGTCCCGACCTGCGCGGGCGCGAGCAGATCCTCGCCGTCCATACGCGCAAGGTGCCGCTGGCGCGCGATGTGAACCTCAACGTCATTGCGCGCGGAACGCCGGGCTTTGCCGGCGCCGACCTGGAAAACCTCGTCAACGAAGCGGCCCTCCTGGCGGCGCGCCGCGACCGCGAGTCGGTCTCCATGGCGGAGTTCGACGCTGCCAAGGACAAGGTGCTCATGGGCACCGAGCGCCGCAGTCAGGTGATTTCGGACGCCGAGAAGAAGACCACCGCCTATCACGAGGCGGGCCACACCATCGTGGGCAAGCTCGTTCACTCGGCCGATCCGGTGCACAAGGTGACGATCATTCCGCGCGGCATGGCGCTGGGGCTGACCCAGTACCTGCCCGAGGAAGACAAGCACACCTACTCGCGCACCTATGTGGAGTCGCAGATCTCCATCCTGATGGGCGGACGCATCGCCGAGGAACTCATCTTCGATGAGCTCACCACCGGTGCGGGCAACGACATCGAGCGTGCGACCGACCTTGCCCGCAAGATGGTTTGCGAGTGGGGCATGAGCGACAAGCTCGGTCCGCTCACCTACGGTGAGGCCGAGACAGAAGTCTTCCTGGGCCGCGACATGACCCGCTCACGCAACTATTCCGAGGATACCTCACAGCAGATCGGTCGTGA
>JAGRBM010000299.1 GCA_020434085.1 Chrysiogenia bacterium
CGGATACGACGCCGTCGTGACCCTCGAGGACGGCTTTGTGGGCGGCGAGGATTCCTGGCGCGGGCTTGCGGGCCTGGTGGCCGGGACGCTGGCGGCGAATGTCACGGACCTGGCGGCGCGCCGGAGCGGCACGCTCCCGCGCATCGGCAAGGTTGGCAGCCGCCACGGCCAGACCCTCTCGCAGGAACCCACGGTTATCTACGACACTTACGGGCTCTCCATCGACGACATCGTCGCCGCGGTGACCGCGCTGAGCTAGCCTGATCTGGAGCTATTCGCGAAAGCCCGGCCCCTGCGGCCGGGCTTTTTGTTTGCGCGGCGGAGGCGAGTATGCTTGCGCGGCCAAGCAAAAACTCTCGCGCCCGTCCTGCCTGCCGCGGCGGACACCGCAGACTGAGGAGTCGTGAAGACCCGATGAAATCCCGCAACCCGATCGGCACGTTGTGCCTTGCCCTAATCATTCTGGCGCTCGCAACGAGCGCCGCTCATGCCGAGGACAAAACGCTCACCCGCACCCTCGATCCTGTGATCGTCTCGGGCGAGAAGCTCAAACCCCTCTGGAATGCCAAAACCGAAAGCCTGCGGCTGATGGCCCTCCAGGGCGGCAAGCTCGTGCCCATTCCCTTCCAGATCGATAAAATCGATCCCGACGGGAACTACATCATTGCGATGGGGACCGTGCCCAAGGACGTGATCGAGGAGGTCGATCTCGACGACCGGCCAGAGTCGGAAAAGCGCGCCGAGCGCATTGAAGACTTCGAGAAGCGCCGCGAAAAATACCGCAAGCGCGTTGCCAAGGGCGAGCTTTCGAACGAGGCCTTCGAAGCCCTGCGCACGGCGGCTTACCACACCGAGCAGCTCGACGCGCTCGACTATAACGACGAACTCGTTTTCATGGCCCGCGACGCCGGCGGCCGGGTGGCAAAGGAGAAGTGGCCCACGCCCGAAGGCCTCGAACTCACGCTCAAGGATCCGCTTACGAACGCCACCGGCTGGGTCTATCTGCTCTACTGGAAAGCCGGCCTGCCGCCGCTTGGTTCGGACGCCGACTACGTGAAATACGAGCCCAACGGCGACATCGTCGAAACCTCGATGATGAAGCTCGACTTCGTCGACGACAAACCGCTCATCATGGAGCGTATCTTCCCCCGACGTGCGAACGGGGACCAGCTCCCCAACATTGTCGATCGCTTCAAGATGCGCATCAAGATCAAGCCGACGCCGCTGTTCTGCATGTCGCTCAATTTTGATGAGAGCAACATCGAGGCCTTCACCGTGGGATACAAGGACGGACCGGTCCGTGTGATCCGCCGCAACATCTTCTGGCTCAAAATCGCCGGGATCAAGCTGCCCTTCGTGCCGCAGGCCCAGGTCTATTACACCTTCTACGAGACGGGCCTCACCGGGCCGGCGGAAGTCCAGAATCCCTTCGACCCGACGCTCCTGCTCTGCAAGGGCAGCGTGGGCGGCGGCGGCATGGATTTTCTCAAATCCATGAACGGCGCGCGCGTCACGACCGAGGCCAACCCCGGCACTGCCGTCTTTGACGGGCACATGAGCGAGGCCGAGGAGAACCTCGTGCGCGACAACCAGCGCTGGGCCTCCATCGTGCGTGAGGCCGACAAGACCGCCTTTCTGATCCGCATCGTCCAGGGCGAGCGGCTGCGCAAGGCCGGCGTGAACAACCAGCTCTTCTACTACGACGATATCGACATGGACATGGAACCCGAAAGCGAGCCCGGCGCCCGCTACGCCGGATTCGGCGTGAACATCCTGCAGGTGCCCAAGGGCACCTTCAAGCTCTGGTTCCACATGTACGTCACCGCCGATTACTCCGACGAGAAGCGCGCGGAGTATCTCAATATTGTGGATTACCCGGTGGTGGTGGACGTGGAGTAGGGCGCAGATTCAGATCAAATAACCGCCAAGTCGCCAAGGACGCCAAGGATGAAGCGAGCGCTCAATCCTTCTTGGCGACTTGGCGGCTTTCTATTCCGCATCATTCCCCCGCGCGAGTAGCGCAGCGACCCGCGCCCGTAGCGGGGCGGGCAGGGCGCCCAGCAGCTTGACGCCAAGGCTTGCGCTGGTGGGGAAGGCGATGTCGAGCCGGCCGTCCTTTGCGGCCCCCAGAATGAGCCGGGCGGCTTCGGCGGGCTCTACCGCCAGGGCGGTCTTGAGCTTGTTCCCTCGAATCATCGGCGTCTTGATGAAGCTCGGATAGGCGGTGGTAAAGCCGATTCCCTGGGGGAGAAGCTCGGCGCGGGCGCACTCGATGGTGGCGGCCATGGCCGTCTTGCTCGCGCAGTAGGGCGCCTCGCCGGGGAAGGGCGCGAGCGCCGCGAGGCTCGCCACCACGATGACGTGGCCGCTGCCCGCGGCGACCATCGCCGGGACGAGCGCGTCCAGCAGGACGTAGTTCGAGAGCGTGTTGATCGCAAAGTGATCGCGCGCGGCCCGCCAGCTTGCCCCCGTAAAGTGCACCGGAAAGTCTATTCCCGCGTTGGCGACGAGCAGATCGACCGGCCTTGCCGGGTCGAGTTCGCGCGTGAGGATGTTTTCCAGCCCCTCGCAGTCGGACAGATCGGCGACGATGAGCTGCGCGCTTCCGGGCAGGGACTTCGCCAGTGCTTCAAGCCCGGTCTGGTCGCGATCGAGTAGAACGAGCTCTGCGCCGCTCTCGGCGAGCTGGCGCGCGAACTGGCTGCCCAGCCCGCCGGCGGCGCCGGTGATCAGCGCGCGGCGGAACTTCTTCACGGCACCAGGATGAGCTTGCCCGTGCTGGCGCGCCCGGCGATGTCGGCCATTGCCTGCTTGGCCTCGGCAAGCGGGTAGGTCTTCGAGACGAGCGGCTTCACGGTGCCTTCCTCATACATCTTGTAGAGGGCATTCATTCCGTCGGTGACCATTTGCGGCTTGTGGTTGCGATACTCACCGAAGTGCAGACCGACGATGGCGATGTTCTTGAGCAGGATGCGGTTGGCCGCGATCTCGGGAATGCGGCCCGAGGCAAAGCCGATCACCACGAGGCGCCCTTCGAAGGCGATGCACTTGGTCGAGAGATCGAACACGTCGCCGCCTACGGGATCGTAGATGACGTCGGCGCCGTGGCCCCCGGTGATTTCCTTGACCTTCTCGTGCCAGCCCTCGTCCTTGTAGCTCACCGCGAAGTCGGCGCCGAGCTCCTTGCAGACTTCAAGCTTTTCGGGCGAGCCGGCCGTTGCGATGATGCGCGCGCCAAGCGCCTTGCCGATCTGGATGGCGGCCGAGCCCACGCCGCCGGCGCCCGCATGAACGAGCAGCCATTCGTTCTTCTGGAGCTGCCCGCGATGGACGAGGCCGAAGTAGCTCGTCTGGTAGACGATGGGGAAGGCGGCCGCGTGCTCGAAGGTCATGGCGTCTGGAATGGCCCAGACATTGTCGTGGGGGCAGAGCGCATACTCGGCGTAGCCGCCCTGGGTGGTGGCCATGACGCGGGTGCCGGGCCTCAGGGATACTCCCTCGCCGACGCTCTCGACAACGCCCGCGATCTCGCCGCCGGGCGAGAAGGGGAAGGGCGGCTTGTGCTGATACTTGCCCTGGACCTGGAGGACGTCAAAGAAGTTGACCGCGGCGGCCTCCACTTTTACGAGCACCTGCCCCTTGCCGGGGCTCGGGGCGTCCACGTCCTTGAGTTCGATCTCCTCGGGTTTGCACCACTGCTCGACAATCCACGCTTTCATTTCTTGCTCCGTTTTTTTGTCTTCTTCGCGGAAGCTTTAGCAGGTTTCACGCGCGCTTCCAGTAGTTGCCACGGGCAGATGTCCATGGGCGGGCGCCAGGGGCCCGGGTTGAGGGCCTCGGAATCGAGGACCTCGGCCGTATCGAAGCCGCAACCACGCAGAAAATCGAGCGCCTGCGGCGCAGAGTCGAAGAGCCGGTCCTCGAAGCTCGCGCCCACGAGCAGGCCCAGCGCGCTGGTGAAGAACTTCGAAATGCTGCGGTAGCGAACGAATCGGTCGCGGGTATAACACTCGGCCTGGTAGGTGCCGCCGCCGGCGGCGCGCAGCACGCTCGCGATGTTGGTAAAGGCGGTGCGCTTTTCATCCATGTTGAGGTAGTCGGCCACGCCTTCGGTGATGACCACCACGCGCTGCTTCTTTTGGGGCGCAACCGGAAGTGAGCCCAACAGATCCGCGCCCAGCAGGTCGGCCGTGCCCAGGTGGTAGTTGGGGGGCAGGGCCACGCCGGCTCTCATCAGGCGCTCTCGCTTGGCGGCGACCATGCCGGGCAGGTCGGCTTCGACGTAGGTGAGCTCTGGATTGTTGCTCGCAAAGGTCAGCCCGCGCGGCGAGAGCCCCGCGCCGACCTCGAGCACGTAATCGGGGGCGAGCTGGCGCAGGCGCTCTTCGTGGACGAAGTGACGCACGAACAGGTGCTCGCTCTCGTGACGAATAATCGGCGGTAGCAGAGGGCCGCCAAGGCGCCGCAGGGTCTGCGTCGCGTTGAACATGGTCCGCCCTGTGGGCGTGTCGAAGATCCCGGAGTTTGGAAAGCCCGCGCGGACCCAGGCCTGCGCGGTGTAGTGGGCGGTGGGGGCGATGCGTGCGTTGCCTTCAGCCATGAGCGTTCCTCAGTTTCTCTCGATACAAGAACGCCCCCGGATCAACGGGGGCGTTCTTGTTGTCGATCACAATGTATCGCTGCGCTCAGGCGGTCTCCGCGTTGGCGCTGAAGAGTTCGGCGACCTTCTCGGAGGCTTCCTGCGCGGCCTTCTGCCAGTCGTGGGCCTTGGTATGGGCCTTCTGCGCGGCGCGGGCGGTTGCCAGCGAGACGCTGCCGGTCGCCTTGGAAGCGGCCTCGGCGGCGGCTTCGGATGCGTTGGCGGCAGCCTCGCGTGCGGCATCGGCCCAGCGCAGCGCAGTCTCGTTGGCTGCATCGCGGGCACGGGCCGCGGCCTGACGGGCTGCCTCGGCTGCATTGGCGGCCGATTCGCTGGCCGCCTGCGCGGCATTGGTGGCCGCGAGCTGAAGTGAAGCGGTATCGAACTTGGGCAGCTTCACCTCGTAGGATTCGTAGTGATTGGCCTCGCGCACCTTTTCCGGGCAGGTCTTGATGTCCCAGACGATGCCGAACCACGAGGCGACCTTCAGCGTGTAGTAGCTGATGTCGATCTCCCACCAGTAGAAACCCTGCGCGCAGGACGACTGGTAGTAGTGGTGGTTGTTGTGCCAGCCCTCGCCCAGGGTAAGCAGTGCGAGGATGAGCGAGTTACGGCTCGTGTCGGTGGTGTGGTAGCGCTGGCGGCCGAAGTGGTGGGCCAGCGAATTGATGAAGAACGTGCAGTGATAGTTGAGCACGGTCGAGACGAAGAAACCCCAGATCAGGCCGGGGAATCCGCCGATCAGGAAGCTGGTAATTCCAAGCAGCATCGGCGGAACAAACTTGTTGTTCTCGATCCAGACGATTTCGGGGTAGTCGTACCATTCCTTCACGAGCTCGGAATCGGTGTGATCCCACTTGCCCGAGAGGATCCATCCCACGTGCGACCACCAGAAGCCGCCGCCATACCAGGGCGAGTGAACGTCGCGGATGGTGTCGGAGTAGCGGTGGTGGACGCGGTGGTGGCTCGACCACCAGATCGGGCCCTTCTGGGCCGACATGGCGCCGCACCAGGCGAGGATGAACTGGAAAACACGGCCCGTTTTGAACGAGCGGTGCGAGAAATAACGGTGATAGCCGGCGGTGATACCCCAGATACGGATGAGGTAGTTGACGACCAGCAAGATGAGCGCGGTTTTGGTCAGGGGCGTAAAGAACGCGCCGACCAGGGCGATGGCGTGAATGGACCAGAACGCGATGACGCTGGGCTCGGTCCACTTGACGGGGACGGGAATGGAGTTGGACTCATTGCGTCCGGGAATCTCTTCGGTTGCTTCCATGCAGTCGTAACTTGCCTTTCGAAAATGACTGGAAAAGTCAGTGGGCGGGGCGGGAGTAAATTGACACAAGGGGCCCCCGCGCATGCCCTCTGCAGCGGACAATCTACATGATTTCGGGGGTCAATGAAACCAAATTCCATGTCAGACTTCGGTGACGAAACCGCTGAATCCCGCGTCATTTGCCCTGAAAGCGCGGTTTTCGTTTCTGGAGAAAGGCCGCAACGCCCTCCAGATTGTCCTTGCTGCCCGTAGCAGCCTGAACGCCTTTCATCTCGGCGGCCAGCCCGGCATCGAACCCTTCGCGCTCCCCCGCGAGCGTGGCCTCCAAAATGGCAGCCACCGCGATGGGGGGCTTGTCGGCCAGCGAGGCGGCAAAGGCCTCGGCCTTGGGGAGCAGCAACTCGCGCGGGTAGACCCGGCTGACCAGCCCGTGGGCGAGCGCCCGCTCGGCGTCCCAGCGCTCGGCGCGCAGCATCATCTCCAGCGCGGCTTCGCGTCCCACGACGCGCGCCAGCCGCTGCGTGCCGCTCCACGCGGGCAGCACGCCCAGGTTGATCTCTGGAAGGGCGAAAGTTGCCACCGCGCTGGCAAATCGGAAGTGGCACCCCAGCGCGATCTCCAGCCCGCCGCCCATGCAGGTGCCGTGGATGGCGGCAATGATGGGCTTTGGGGAGCACTCGATCGCCTCGATCATGGCATGGCGCTCACGCAGGTTTCCCTCGAGCCCGCCGGCGCCCATGCCCTTGCCGAATTCCTTGATGTTGGCCCCGGCCGAGAAGGCGCGCTCTCCCGCGCCGCGGATGATGAGGGCGCGGATCTGCGCATCGGCGCCCAGTTCCTGCACGGCGGCGGTGAGGGCCTCAACGGTGTCCTGGCTGACGGGGTTGTGCGGGGGATCGTTGAGAATAAGCGTGGCAATGGCGCCGCTCTTTTCAACGATGACGGGGATGCGTTCTTGAGTCATGGCTAGCCTGCCTTGCCCGATGGAGGCGCCCGCCATGCTAGGCGGATTTTACGCCGCCGGGAATGTGTGATAAGTTAACAGCGTAAACATGAGGGCCCACGTCGGAACCACAACCATGGCGAGCACATCCAAAACCAGCACGCGCGCGAAACCCGCTGCCCGGAAATCATCGGCCAGGGTGTCGAAAAGCAGTTACCATCACGGCAATTTGCGCGAAGCCCTCGTCGACGCGGCGCTGGCGCTGGTCGAGGAAAAAGGCCCGGCGGGCCTCACGCTTCGCGCGGCCGCCCGCAAGGCGGGCGTCTCCCAGGCGGCGCCCTACCGGCACTTTGCCGACAAGGAAACCCTGCTGGCCGCCGTGGCCGAGAAGGGTTTCCACAACATGGCGGCCTTCATGCGGGAGGCCTGCGTCCCTTATAAGGACGATCCACTCCGGCGCCTCAACGAACTGGGCGTTTCCTACGTGCTTTTTTCCGTGCAGCACCCCAACCAGTTCCGCGTGATGTTCGGCCCCGAAGTGGCCGACAAGAAGAAACACGCGGACCTGCACAAGGCCGCGCAGCAGACCTTCTCCCTGCTCACCCAGGGCATCGCCGATTACACCGGCAGCGGCCAGGCACCGGCCGAGATCAAGACGGGTAAGGAAGCTGCGCTGGCCGCGTGGGCCATCGTCCACGGGCTTTCCTCGCTCATCGTGGACGGCCAGCTCGAACCCATCGGCATCAAAAAGAAAGACATCGAGCAGGTCGTGCGCTCGGTGCTCGCCTCCGACCAGATCCTGCAGTCGAAGTTCGTCGGTAGCTAGAAAGTTACGTCCACCACAATCGGATCGTGATCGGAGAGCAGGACGCCCTCGTGGCGGGGCTTGTAGAAACTCTGGGGCGCGAGGCTCACGCGGCCGCTCTCCTCGCGAATCTCTGCCTCACCCAGCGCGCGCACGCCCCGTCCCGAAAACCAGTCGATCTTGAGCGGCGCCACGCCGTTCCAGGGCTTTAAACGCCAGGCGAGAATCTTGACGAAGATCTCGGGAAGATAGTCGCGCACCTTGCTCTCGGAATCGAAAGTGCCCACCTCGTAGCGCGTCGTGCCGACCGCCAGCGCGTTGAAGCCCTTCCAGTCGAAACCCGCGGCGTCGAGCGCGTCGAAGACCGGCTTGTCATAGATCTCATGGGGATGGACGTAGTGGTGGATCGCGTGGGGGAAGCCCCCGCGCAGCATCTTCTTGAAGATGTTCCATGCCAGCCGCGGGATGCTTTTGAGATCATAGGTCGTCGTGTTGAAGTCGCCGCCCAGCACGCAGCGCTCGGCCACGCCGCGTTCCTCAAGTCTGGCAAGAAGGTCGCGAAGCTGGGCGCCGCGCTGGAAGGGCGCCGCGCCCGAGTCCAGGTGCGCGGTGGCAACCGGCAGTTTCCCAAGCGGTGTCTGCACTTCGGCCCACAGCGCCTTCTTGTGGCCCAGCCGTTTCTCGGAGCTGTGGAACTTGTCCTTGGTAATGGAGACACTCACATTCTCCGCGCGCAGGATCGGGTAGCGAGAGAGAATTGCGTTGCCATGCAGGCCCAGCGAGTTTTCTTCTCCCGAAGCACCATCGCGGATGTTGCCCGGGTCGAGGCACAGATAGGAATTGCCGAAGACGTATTCGAATCCCAGCGCCTCGGAGAGCTCGCGCGCAACGTCGCGGTTGCCTGAGCGCGCCATGCCGATGTCCACTTCGTTGAGGAGCAGGACGTCCGCCTCGGAAAGAGCAGGGTGATCCTTGATGAAGGCGATCTGCCCATCGGCCTCCTTGCCGCGCTCGATGTTCCAGGACGCGACGCGCACGAAGCGAGCCGGCCCGGTCGGCGCGGGACTTGCCGGCTTTGCGTGGGCGAGGGCGCGGGTGACCCGGCCGATCTCTTCGCCTTGCTCTTTCCACAGGGGAGAGGCCGCCAGTGCCGGGCGCCTTGCGATGCGGCGCAGCTCCGGCACGATGCTGGTGAGCTCATGCGAAATGGACGCGGGCGTCTCCAGACTCACGGACTGCGAATCGAGGTGCTCGTCGTGCATGGGCGCAGATGTCTTGTTGTTGCTCACTGTTTCCGCTCCCAAACGTGCGCAGCAATGACGTGTGTGTCAGTCTGAAATGTTTTTCGCTTGCTGAATCCCGGATTCTCCGGGTAATTTGCGCTTGCCCGCTTTGCCGGAGGCATTTCCACTCACGCCGGGCACACGCAATCGCCTCACAAGCGAGCCGCAGCATACCAGATTATTTTCGTGGAGTACTCAGCCATGAGCGAAAACAACCAGACCCCCCCGCGCGATCGTCCCTGGATGATGAGGACCTACTCGGGCCATTCCTCGGCACGGGCCTCCAACGAGCTCTACCGGATGAATCTGACCAAGGGGCAGACCGGCCTCTCGGTGGCCTTCGATCTGCCCACGCAGACCGGCTACGACTCGGACCACCTGCTCTCGCGCGGCGAAGTGGGCAAGGTGGGCGTTCCCGTCTCCCACATCGAGGACATGGACATTCTGTTCAAGGAAATCCCCCTCGACCAGATGAACACCTCCATGACGATCAATGCCACGGCGGCCTGGCTGCTGGCGCTCTACGCGGCGCTTGCCGAGCAGCGGGGACTTGATCGCAAGTCGCTGGCCGGCACCACCCAAAACGACATCATCAAGGAATACCTCTCGCGCGGGACCTATATCTTTCCGCCGCAGCCCTCGCTTCGCCTGATCAGCGACATGGCCGCCTACACCTACCGGGAAATTCCCAAGTGGAACCCGATGAACGTGTGCAGCTACCACCTGCAGGAAGCCGGCGCGACGCCGGTGCAGGAAATCGCCTACTCGCTGGCCAACGGCATCTGCGTGCTCGACGCCGTGCGCGATTCGGGCGCGGTGCCGGGGCCGGACTTTCCCAGCGTCGTCGGGCGCATCAGCTTCTTCGTCAACGCGGGCGTCCGCTTCGTCGAAGAGATGTGCAAGATGCGCGCGTTCGTCGAACTCTGGGACGAAATCACGGCCGAGCGCTACAAGGTCGAGGACGAGAAATTCCGCCGCTTCCGCTACGGCGTACAGGTCAACTCGCTGGGACTCACCGAAGCCCAGCCCGAGAACAACGTGCAGCGCATCGTGCTCGAGATGCTGGCAGTGACGCTCTCGAAGAAGGCCCGCGCCCGCAGCATCCAGCTTCCGGCCTGGAATGAAGCGCTCGGTTTGCCGCGCCCCTGGGACCAGCAGTGGTCGCTACGCATTCAGCAGGTGCTTGCCTACGAGACCGACCTGCTCGAACACGGAGATCTCTTCGATGGCTCCCACGTCGTTGAAGCCAAGGTTTCCGAGATCAAGGAGGCCGTGCGCGCCGAGCTCAAGAAGATCGAGGAAATGGGCGGCGCGATGGCCGCGATTGAGAACGCCTACTTCAAGCAGGCGCTGGTTGCATCGAACGCCGCGCGCCTTCGCCGCATCGAGTCGGGCGAGCAGATCGTCGTGGGCATGAACAAGTTCACCGAAGCCGAGCCCAGCCCGCTTACCTCGGGCGAGACAGAGCAGATCCTCAAGGTGGACCCGGCCGCCGAGCGCGAGCAGATCGAGCGCCTCAAGGCGTTCCGCTCCAAGCGCAGCCAGAGCGCCGTGGACGATGCTATCCGCAACCTCAAGGAAAAGGTGAAGAACGGTGAGAACATCATGCCGGTCTCCATCGAGTGCGCGAAGGCGGGGCTCACGACCGGCGAGTGGGGCGACGCCATGCGCGAGATTTTTGGCGAGTTCCGCGCCCCCACGGGCGTGGGAGGCCAGGTGGTCGGCTCGCTGGTGACCGAGCGCATCAAGCGCGTGCGCCAGAAGGTGCAGGACACCGAAAAGCAGCTCGGCCGCAAGCTGCGCATGCTCGTTGGAAAGCCCGGCCTTGATGGGCATTCCAACGGCGCCGAGCAGATCGCGCTCATGGCGCGGGAAGTTGGCTTTGAAGTGATCTACGAAGGCATCCGCCTGACCCCCGAGCAGATCGCCCGCAGCGCCGCCGACGAGGACGTCCACGTGGTGGGGCTGAGCATTCTCTCGGGCTCGCACATGGAGCTGGTTCCCGAGACCCTGCGCCTCATGCAGGAGTTCGGCGCCGGGGAAATTCCCGTGGTAGTGGGCGGCATCCTTCCCGAAGAAGACCAGCCCCAGCTTCTCAAGGCCGGTTGCAAGCGCGTCTACACACCCAAGGATTTCGAGTTGGGCACCATCATGGAAGACATCGTCGAAGTGGTGCGCGAGGCAAACGGTTTAGAGAGCGCGGCCTAGCCGCGCAACTTTGCAAAGCCTCTCCGTGAAAGGGCAAGGGGATTTCGCCCCTCCTCAAGCCGCACAAAAGCAAGCGCCGCGTCCCCTTCCCAGTGGACGCGGCGCTTTTGTTTGGTGGTTACGTGGCCAGAGGCTTATTCGAAATTGATGCCGACGTAACCGCCCGTGGAGAAGTAGCGGGTGTGGGTGTCCGAATGCTCAAGGCCGTGGGTGTAGCGGAAGTCCGCACCGATCGAGAGCTGGTCCACCAGCACGTATTCCACGCCGGCGCCAAAGTGCAGGCCGACATCGAGATACGAGGTGTTGTTCGAGGGCGGCGAGTTCACGAGGAAGGCCAGGCCGACCGGGATCACCCAGGGGCGAATGGGGCCCATGGAATCCAGGCGCAGCTTGGGCGCGACGGTGACGTTGAGCTCGCTCACGCTGACCTTGGTGAGGGCCGGGGTTACCGTGCCGCCGCCAAGACCTGTCACGATGGCGCTGCTGGCCTGCGCCACGCGCTTGTCGGAGAAGCGGGAGTAATTGAGAAAAATTTCGCCGAGCAGGACGTTGCCGCCGAGTTGGTCGGGATCGGTGAGTGCCAGATCAAGGCCCGCGCCAATGGAGCCGCCGCCTTCGTTGCTGTTGACGCCCGTGAGGGTGTCGGTGAATACCTCGCCGGCGCGGTTGTCGTTGAGCCGGCTGTAGGCGAAGCGGAAGAAGACCTGATCGAGCTTGTCGCCCGCGTGGGCGGGCTGCGCGCTCAGGGCCAGCGAGAGGACGGCGGCGAGCGCCACGCCCAGTGTGATGGTGATTGATTGCCTCATGGTTGATACTCCTCGGGAGCGGCTAGACTGGAGCGGCGCTGAAGAGGGGCCGCCGGCCGCGTTTACTTGTACCTA
>JAGRBM010000300.1 GCA_020434085.1 Chrysiogenia bacterium
GTGGCTCTGGCACGCGGTCGAGGAGACCGAGCACAAGGCGGTGGCCTTCGACGTGTTCCGCGCCGTGGGCGGCAGCGAAGCGCGCCGCCTTTGGGGCGTCCCGCTCACCGTCGTCGGAATCGGGCCGATGGCCATCGGCGTGTTTCTGTATCTGGCCACCGCCGACAAGCAGCTCACCAACCGCCGCTCGTGGCGCAATCTGGGAAGGGTGCTCTTCGGTCGCAACGGGATCCTTCGACTGACGGCGCCGCGCCTTGCCACCTATGCGCGGCGGGGCTTTCACCCCTGGCACCATGACAACTACGCGCTCATCCAGGCCTGGAAGGCCCAGTTCGCCGGCAGTTATGCGGTGGTCTGAGGGGGCAACCCGGGCGAAACCCCGATGGCGCTGAAAAGCCTGCTGAGGGGCATCAGCGCCCCCAATACGGCCGAAGCCGCGGCCCCGGACGCGGATCTTTTGCCTTGACAGCGATAGATGTATCGGTGAACATGTGTTCAGTGAGCGGCGCGGGCGAGCCTGGCCGGGAGCAGGAGCGAAAATCATGGAAAGCAATGACTTCGACGTACTGATCATCGGCGCGGGCATCTCCGGCATCGGGGCCGCCTGTCACCTGGCGCGCGAGTGTCCGAACAAGAACGTCGCCATTCTCGAACGGCGCGAGGCCATCGGCGGCACCTGGGATCTGTTCAAATACCCGGGCATCCGTTCGGACTCGGACATGTTCACCTTCGGCTACAACTTCCGCCCCTGGACGGAAACCAAGACGCTGGCCGACGGCCCGGCCATCAAGCAGTACGTCATCGACACCGCGCGCGAGTACGGCGTGGACAAGAAGATCCACTTCGGCCTGAAAGTCACCAAGGCCGAGTGGAAGAGCGAGGAGCAGGGCTGGACCATTACCGCAAAGCCCGAAGCCGGCGGCAAGGCCAAGACCTACCGCGGCAATTTCCTGATGCTCTGCACCGGCTATTACAACTACGACCACGGCTACAAGCCCGAGTTCAAAGGTGAGAAAGACTTCGCTGGCCAGATCGTGCATCCCCAGCACTGGCCCGAGGATCTCGACTACGCGGGCAAGCGCGTCGTCATCATCGGAAGCGGCGCGACGGCCGTGACGCTGCTGCCGGCCATGGCCGACAAGACCGCGCACATCACCATGCTGCAGCGCTCGCCGACTTACATGATGTCAGTGCCGGCAAAAGACCCCATGGCCTCGCGACTCAAGGGCCTGCTGCCGGAAATGACGGTCTACCGCATGATGCGCGCGCGCAACATCGCCGTACAGCGCTGGAGCTTCGATGCCTCGCGCCGGTTCCCCAAACAGGCGCGCAACCTCATTATGAAGTTCGCCCGCAAGCAGCTTGGGCCCGACTTCGACATGCGTCACTTCACCCCCGACTACGACCCCTGGGACCAGCGGCTGTGCGCCATGCCCAACGGCGACTTCTACAAGACCCTGCGCAACGGCAAGGGTGAGATCGTCACCGACCACATCGAGAAGTTTACGAAGAAGGGCATTCTTCTGAAGTCCGGCAAGGAACTCGAAGCCGACATCATCATCACCGCCACGGGCCTCGACGTGCAGATGATGGGCGGCGCAAAGCTCACCATCGACGGCGTCGAGCGCCAGGCCAGCGACACGATGATGTACA
>JAGRBM010000301.1 GCA_020434085.1 Chrysiogenia bacterium
GCCAGCAAGCACGCCACCGGCGTTTATTTTCGCACGAGCCAGGTGCCTGTCGTGGCCGACGTGCTGGGGCGCGTGACCAAGCTCGCCCACGGGCGCGGGCTCAAGCTCTATGCCTGGATGACCAGTCGCTACGCCGACTACGGGCTTACCGGTGAGCGCGCCGCCCGCTGGAGCGAGCGCGTCTATGACCTCGAGACCGGCGCCGTGCTCGAGGGCAAGGGGCTCGACCTCTTCAACGACCGCGTGGTCGATCACCTGGCCGCGCTCTACGCCGACCTGGCCAATTACCCCATTGATGGTGTGCTCTTTCAGGACGACCTGGTCAGCCGCCACACCGACGGGTTTTCGGCCGCCGCCGCGCGCGCCTACGAGCAGCGCTTCGGCAAGTCGCTTGAGCCGTTGGATCTCTATGAGAACGTCTACCAGAAGGAAGGCACGGCAAAGTTCTACGTCGGTCGTTACACCGACGAGTTCTGGCAGTGGGTGCGCTGGAAGAACGAGCGCCTGCTCGATGTGGCCGAGCGCCTGGGCGGCGTGGTGCGTGCCCGTCGCCCGGAGGCGAAGATCGCCGTCAACTTCATGTACGAAGCGGCCAGCAGCCCGCGCAACGGGCTGGCCTGGCTCTCGCAATCGATCTCGGCCGCCCACGCGCGCAACTTCGATTACTACGCGATCATGGCCTACCACCGGCAGATTGCCGACGAGCTTGGTCTTTCCATCGAACAGACCGCCACGCTCATCGAGCGCATGAGCCGGTCCCTGTATGCCGGGGCCCATCCCCTGCGCGCGATGTTCAAGCTGCAGATCCGCGACTGGAACGACAAGAGCCCGGTGAGCGCCGAGGAACTCGACCTCATGGCGAAAGCCGTGCGCGAGGGCGCCCGCGGCACCGGCGTTACGCCCAACCTCGCCATCATTCCCTACCGCGGCGCCGAGGACCTGGCGCGCCTGCCGAAGAGTTTCTTTGGCGAAGGGGCGAGCGTCACGCGGCGGTGAGTGCCTAACTTTTTAGCATCTCCTGTTTTTTGTGCGTACGGATTAGGCATTCACTTCCCATTCCCGTTGCTAGTTACGCCCTCCTCACCAAACAAACTCCAGTCAATCCGGTGACTTGTCACTTTTTTCAGGCCATGGCCCGGGCGTTGCTTATAGGGGGGCGTCCCTCAGGGGATTGCTGTGCGCTCTTGGAGAGGAGCCTGCCGCAATCGCCGTTCCGAGGCGGATTCGCCGGTTTTTCCGGTGAGTCACGGAGGGGGATGAAAATACCTTCGCGGAGAGTAGAAGAATGGGAAACCGGCACCTGAATTGGGGTCGGCGCATCACGGCACTTTGTGTCCTGGCGCTGGCAATTGTAGGCGTAGCAACTGAGGCTTTCGCAGCCGAAGGAGCCATTGATTCCGGCGATACGACTTTCATCCTCGTGAGCGCCGCACTGGTCCTGTTCATGACACCGGGCCTGGCTTTCTTCTACGGCGGCATGGTCCGGTCGAAAAATTCCCTGAGCACCATGATGCATTCGTTCATCCTGATCGGAGCCATCAGCGTTCAGTGGGTTCTGATTGGATACACCTTGGCATTCGGACCGGACATCAGCGGACTGATCGGCGGGCTCGACCACATCGGGCTAGCGGGAGTGGGCGCGGAGCCCGGGCCTTACGCTGCCACCATTCCCGGCTTTGCCTTCATGGCCTTCCAGATGATGTTTGCCATCATTACTCCCGCACTCATCTCGGGCGCCTTTGCCGAGCGCGTCAAGTTCTCGGGTTTCCTGCTCTTCTCCCTGCTGTGGGCGACGCTGGTCTATGACCCGCTCTGCCACTGGGTGTGGGGCGGCGGCTGGATGGGCGCCGACGGTGCCATGGACTTCGCCGGCGGCAACGTGGTGCACATCAGCGCCGCGGCCTCGGCCTTTATCTTTGTGATCCTGCTGGGCAAGCGCCAGGGCTTTGGCAGCGAGCCGATGCCCCCGCACAACCTGCCTTTTACGGTGCTGGGCACCGGCATCCTGTGGTTCGGCTGGTTCGGTTTCAACGCCGGCAGCGCCCTGGCCGCCGACGGCACCGCCGCGCTGGCCTTTGTGACGACCAACACCGCTGCGGCGACGGCCTCGGTCACGTGGGTGATTCTCGACAAGATCGTCAAGGGCAAGCCCACGGTGCTGGGCGCCGCCTCGGGCGCGGTGGCCGGCCTGGTGGCCATTACCCCGGCCGCGGGCTTCGTCACGCCGCTGGCTGCAATCGCCATGGGCCTTGGGGCGGGCGTGATCTGTTTCTTCGCCGTGGAATTCCGCACCCACAAGGGCTTTGACGACTCCCTGGACGTGTTTGCCGTCCACGGCATGGGCGGCACCTTCGGCGCGCTGGCGCTGGGCTTCCTGGCCACCGACAAGGGCGGCGTGGAGCAGTTCCTGATTCAGCTCAAGAGCGTCGTGGCGACCTATCTGTTCGCCATGGTGATGACCTTCGTGATCTACAAGATCGTCGATCTGACGGTCGGAATGCGGGTCGACGAAGACGCCGAATACGAGGGGCTCGACCTCTCGCAGCATGGAGAGGTTGGTTACAACCTGTAATCCCGGTTGCTGTTTGGTGGCCGGGCATGATACGAGGGGCCGCAGTCGTTCAAGGCCAAACCGCCGCTGGGGGCGGCCCCCAGAGACTTCGACGCGGGCGCACGAAGGCCCGCCGAATGAAAGAACGAGGCGCATGCCATGAAGAAAATTGAAGCGATTATCAAACCGTTCAAGCTCGACGAAGTGAAAGCCGCACTGGCTGAGATCGGCGTCATGGGTATGACCGTCAGCGAGGTCAAGGGCTTCGGTCGCCAGAAGGGCCACACCGAGCTCTACCGCGGCGCCGAATACGTCGTGGACTTCCTGCCGAAGATCAAGCTCGAAGTCGTGGTTGACGACGACAAGTCGACACAGGTTGTCGAGGTGATCCAGAAGACTGCCAACACCGGTCGGATCGGTGACGGCAAGATCTTCGTCCTGAATCTGGAAGAGGTGGTTCGCATCCGCACGGGCGAGCGCGGCACCGACGCCGTTTAATCGGATCGGTGACGCACCCGATTGGTGCGCTTGAGGGCTAAACAAGAGAACGCTCGGAACGCGCGAAAGCGAACCGACCCAGCAAAATACGATTCCATTAAGGAGGCAGGTTGTTCAATGACAACGCCAGCTGAAGTTACAAAGATGATCAAGGACCTGGGCATCGAGTTTATCGACTACAAGTTCTCGGACTTGTTCGGTCGGTGGCAGCACACCTCGAACCCCATCAGTGAATACGACGAGTCGCTTTTCGAAGAGGGCCGCGGCTTCGACGGCAGCTCCATCCGCGGATGGCAGGCCATCAACAACTCCGACATGTTGATGATCCCCGACCCCGCGACCGCCGTGGTGGACCCGTTCTGCCAGTATCCGACGATCTCTTTCATCTGCAACATCGTCGATCCCATCACCAAGGAACCCTATGGCCGCGACCCGCGCAACATCGCGATGAAGGCCGAGTCCTATCTCAAGAGCACCGGCATTGCCGACACTGCCTACTTCGGCCCCGAGGCTGAGTTCTTCGTGTTCGACGAAGTGCAGTACGAAGTTTCCGGTCACCAGTCCTTCTACTCCGTCGATTCGATCGAAGGCCACTGGAACTCCGGCCGTGAAGAAGCCCCGAACCAGGGCTACAAGATCGGCCCCAAGGGCGGCTATTTCCCGGTCAGCCCCTACGACACCCTCAATGACCTGCGCAGCGAGATGGTCATGGTGATGCAGAAGGTCGGCATCAAGATCGAAACCCACCACCACGAAGTGGCCACCGCAGGCCAGTGCGAGATCGACATGCGTTTCGACACCATGCTGCGCATGGCCGATCAGCTCAAGTGGTACAAGTACATCGTCCGCAACGTGGCCAAGCGTCACGGCAAGACCGCGACCTTCATGCCCAAGCCGATGGCCGGTGACAACGGAACGGGTATGCACACGCACCAGTCGCTGTGGAAGGACGGCAAGCCCCTCTTCGCCGGTGACGGCTACGGCGGCTTCTCCGAACTTGGCCTCTACTACATCGGCGGCCTGCTCAAGCACGCCCGCGCGCTCTGCGCCCTGACCAACCCCAGCACCAACTCCTACAAGCGTCTGGTGCCGGGCTTCGAGGCTCCGGTCAACCTGGCCTACAGCGCCCGGAACCGCTCGGCCTCCTGCCGCATCCCGATGTTCAGCCCGAGCCCCAAGGCCAAGCGCATCGAGGCCCGTTGGCCCGACCCGACCTGCACCGGTTACGTCGCGTTTGCCGCCATGCTCATGGCCGGCCTCGACGGCATCCAGAACAAGATCGACCCGGGCGAGCCGCTCGACAAGGACATCTACAGCCTGAGCCCCGAAGAGCTCAAGGATGTTCCCAGCGCTCCGGGTTCGCTCGACGAAGCTCTCAAGTGCCTGGAAGAAGACCACGACTTCCTGCTCAAGGGCGACGTGTTCAGCAAGGACTTCATCGAGAACTGGGTCTCCTTCAAGCGCGAGAACGAAGTCGATCCGCTTCGCATGGCTCCGCATCCGCTCGAGTATGAAATGTATTACGGCGGCTAAGCCCTTACAGCTTCAAGCCCATGCAAAAAGCCCCGGCCAGACGGCCGGGGCTTTTTCTTTGCGGTGGTTTTTTCCCAACGATGAAACATCGGCATGGGCCTGCCTCGCCAGGCCCATGTTTGAATCGCCGCGGTGGGGTAACGGATTGTCAGTGCAGCGTCTCGTCGCCGGGGTTGCCGGCGTAATCGGTGGGCCAGTTCTCGTCGCTCATGGTGGGGGCAGGCTCGCCGGGGATGGCGTATTCGCCGCTGGCCCACTTTCCGAGATCCAGCAGGCGGCAGCGCTCGCTGCAGAACGGGGGTTCGCCGGGCTTTCGGTCGGTGAGCGGCTTGCCGCACTTTGCGCACTTGAGGACTGCCATGCCGGTCATCCTAGCCACCCGGGGGCCCTGCGAAAACTGCCCGGGGCGCCCCAATCGGCGAAAATCTCGAAGGGGCTGGACCTTCCGCCGTGAGTGCTTAGCTTTTCTATAGAGGCCTGTGGCGGCGCATGATGCGCCTCTGAGCGGTCTTTACCAAAAGGAGGCACCACGAGATGGCAGACCAGGTAAAAGGACCCTTCGGGGCGCTGCTTGTCCGGCTCTCTCTGGCCGATTCGAAGATTCCGGTGGCGGAGGAAGTTCCCGAAGGGGAGCCCAAACCGCTCGTCGACCAGGCAGCCGACTATCTGGAGCAACTCATCCGATTCCAGGCTCGCGCCGCCGGCGGCGTGGAGAACCTCACCAACGTTCCCCAGGCCTGAAACCAGACAATCACGATCACAAAAAAACGGCGCCCACCCGGGCGCCGTTTTTGTTTGGCCAAATGCAAAGGTGCTACTCGGAATCGGCAACCGGATCCACGAAGTGGGAGAGCGAGGCCTGCACCTCGCCCATTACGGCAATGGCCAGTTGGCTCTGATTCATCGTCATGAAATCTGCGCTGTCGAACCAGGTTTCATATCCGATGCCGACGATGACGCGGCTGGTGCTCCCCGGGAGGGAATGTGGATCGGGGGCGCCACCCGGCGCGCGCAGGGTGAGCTGCGCGGTGGCGGCGATGGCGGTACTGATGGTGAATGCTGTTCCCGCGCCGCCCATGCCGGCCGGCTGCCAGGTGCCTTCGAGATAGAGGCTCTTGCCGACCATGGTTCCGGGAACGTCGCCCGGCAGGTCGCGCGCGTCCTCATCGGCCTGCAGCACGTTGACCTCCAGCCGGTCGTAGACGCCCGGCGGTGGGCTCAGCTCGCCGAGCACCAGCGGAACGCGTTCGGCCCCCAGCAGGGCGATCACCTGCGGCGTCGCAATGGTGGTGGGGGAGGAGAGTGCATGGGCAAATGCGTCGGACACACCGAAGACGCGCTGAAAAAAGCGCGGGACGAAATCGAAGGCATTTGCCTGCGCAAGCAGCTCTTCATTGAAGAGAACGACGTAGCCCTTCTCGATGGTGATGTCGTAACCGCTCTCAGAGGTAAATGCGCGCGGCTCGCCCGCGGCGGTGTCCGTGTAGTTTCCAAACATATCGGGCGCGCTGTGATGGAGGGCCTCCACGCTCAGCGTGATGCCGGGATCGCGTTCGGCGCAGCCGAGCAGCAGGATGGCGCACAGCAGGAAAAGGTTTCGCTTAGAGATCATAGGTCACTCCCGCCAGCACGCTCACTCCCTCGTCGTGATTACCATCGAGCTGGTCAATGACGGGAATCATGACCCGAACGCTGAGCAGCAGATCCTCAGTAGGCGAAAAGACAATGCCGGGCGTGAGAAATCCGATGAACCCGCCGGAGTCGGGATCGACGACGCCTGCATCCACGTCCCGCGTGGCAGCGCGCGTATCGAAACCAAGCTGCAGGGCGACCGGCAGCTCCGGCGCCCACTGCGCCATGAGCGTGTTGACCCAGGCATCGCCGGCCTCGAAAGCGCCGAATCCGCCGGCGGTGAAATAACCCACGCTGCTGAGGTAGAGCGAGAAGGGGTGCCGGAAATAGCCGTACCAGAGCCCCGCACTCGGAACCCAGGCGCCGTTTCCGGCCTGCGCGTCAAAAGAGAGCGGCACGCCGGCACTGTCTTCAAGCTCCGGCGCGCTCGGCACGCGCAGACCGGCGACAACGCCCAGCAGGTGGCGGGGCATGGCATGGCGGTCCTGCCAGACAAAGCCGCGCGCGTTCACCTCGATGTCTCCAAGGAAAAAAGAACGCTCCTCGGACTGGTTTGCCAGGGCAAGCTGCTTACCCACCACCGGCACCGACAGTCCGAGGGTGATTCGCTCGTGCGGGGTCCAGGCAATGCCCAGGCTGGTTCGGTATTCGCTGAGTTCTTCGGAGCTGACACCCGGCACGCCGATATCCTCGGTGCGATAGCGGAATTCCAGCGACGCGCGTAAGCGACCTTCAAAGGGTTTCCCATGACCCATGATGGTCAGGGTCGGGTCGCCGGCCTGACAGGTCGAGCACGCAGATGCCTGGGGCGCCACGAACAGTGTGAGCAGCATCGCCGCTCCCAGCAAAACAAACACGCGCTTCACGGCGTGCAGCTCGCGTGCGGCGGGATGTGGCCGAAGGGGTCGCTGAGCATGGGGTTGCAGACAAACTCCCAGTCGGTCAGCGACTTCAGGAAGTTGATGAGATCCTGTTTTTCCTGCGCGGAAATGATGAACCCAGAAATCAGCACGTCCTTGTGGGGATTGGCGCTGCCGTCGCCGGCGTTGGGGTCGGGCGGGTCGATGGTGCGGCCGCCGGCGGCGTAGTGATCGACGACCTCTTCGAGGGTCGCGATGCTGCCATCGTGCATGTAGGGGGCGGTCAGCTCGATGTTGCGCAGGGTGGGGGCCTTGAACTTGCCCATGTCCGCGTCATTGCCGGAGACTTCGATCAGGCCCTGATCGCTGGCCGGGTAGTCGCCAGTGCCGCCCACGTTGTAGAGGCCGTTGTTGTGAAAGGAAATTTCGTCGAGCAGGTTGCCCTCGTGATCAAGGGAGCTGGAGAAGTTGAACCCGCCGTGGCAGTGAAAGCATTCCAGGCGCTCCGAAAAGAAGAGCTGGCTTCCGCGCAGGGCGGAGGCGCTCAGCTCGCCGCGATCAAAGGCGGAGTTGCCCGAGATCAGGGTGCGCTGAAAAGCGCCGATGGCCTTGAGCAGGTTTTCTTTGGTGACCGGGTTTTCAGATTTTGGGAACGCATCGCGGAAGAGGGCGGCGTAGGTCTCATCTGCTTCCAGGCCGGCCAGCGCGTTGGGGAACGAAACATCGTCGAGTCCCAGCTCAACGGGAAACTCGCCAAAGAGCGGAATCGTTGCCTGCTCTTCGAAAGTGCGCAGGTGGTGGTTGGCCCATGTGAGGGTCGCCTGATACGCCGTGTTGGTCAGTGACATGGAATTGCGCCGGTTCACCTCGCCGGTGCTCCCCACGCCGCCGGTCAAGCCGTCGGAAAATGCCATGCGTTGCTGGTGGCAGGTCGCGCAAGAAATGTTTCCGCCGGTCGAGAGCCCACGCTCGTAAAAGAGGCGGCGCCCGAGTTCGACCTTGTCCGCGTTCATGGGGTTGTCGGCGGGGACCTGTGGGGCCGGAAAGCCCGCAGGCAGGTCAAAGACGTAACCTTGCGCGCCGGCGGCACTCTCAGTGCCGCCGCTGCAGGCAATGCTCTGGAACAGACACAGACAGACCGCCCCGGTGAGGGCGCCCCGTCGTTTCAAGCTTGCAAGGAATGCCGATCTGCGCATGTTGCTCTCACTGGACCGAGAAGAAACCCTGACCGTCGGTGTCTGTAAAAGGACCGACCTGATGGTCGAGGCCAAGTTCATCGAACACGGCAGGGCACTCTGGATCGTCTGGGGCGGACATGCATCCGGCGGCAGTTGCGGCGGTATTGACGCCCACATCCGCGCCGGAGAGCAGGTCGCCGATATCAGCGGCAATCACATTCTGGTCGGGGTCGTAGGAATCGAGACAGACCTGAACGCGGTTGGGGTTGTCGCACGAGATGGCAGGCGTGGAGGGATCTCCGGTCGGCGTGCAGGACGTGCTTCCCAGATGAACATTCCAGTTGACGGGGCTGCCGTTGGGGTCGCCCTGGCCGTCGATACGCAGGAACTTGTAGCCCCCGTTCCAGTTCCACTGCATTCCCACGCTGTTGAGCGGCGCGGGAGCGGTGCCCGCGTCGATGTGGTTCATTTCAAAGGGAACCCCCATGGTAAAACAGACGCCGTCGTACTCGACCTCCGGCGCGGTGCCGAAGGCAAGGGTGTTGGTGGCGATGGTGCCGTTGCACCCGCCGCTCACGCCGGTCTCAAAATCGATGAGGGCCAGCCCGTCGTGCTGCCACGGGGTCTCGGAGAGATCCAGTGCCACGAGCGCGTCGTTGTCGGCGCGGCGCAACTGAACGTCGTAAACGAAGAAGCGAAAATCATCGACAAAGAACTCGTCGTTACCCGTGCCGATGTTGTTGTAGGTGCCGCAGGCAAACGGGTCGTCACTGACCAGACCAACAAATTGGACGGCATAGCCACTGTATGGAGCGACGAGGTTGTCGTCGCTGCAACTGATAGTTCCCATGCTGACAAGCAGGGCGGCCAGGAGCCCGAGGATTCCCAGAGATTTCATTATGAAGTCGCTCCATCGAACGTGTGATTTCAGGATGCAGGAGAACTCGGCATCGCTGGCATCTAATTAGATCTGGGAAGTTGGCGCAGCAACGCGGCAAATTGTCGCACCGGGAAACGGGAAATCAGCGTGATGTCGGATACTTGGCCAGTTTTCGCTGGAGCGAGCGGCGGTGCAGGCCCAGCAGGCGGGCGGCCTTGGAGATGTTGCCGTCGCAGTCGGAGAGCACGCGGTTGATGTGCTCCCATTCCGCGCGTGCCAGGGAGGGAACCTCGTGCTCGAAATCGGGCGCGGTGTTGGGCGGGAGCTCGGCGCGCTCGAAGGCGGCGAGGATGTCGTCGGCGTCGGCGGGCTTGGGCAGGTAGTGGGTGGCCCCCAGCTTCACCGCATCCACGGCGGTGGCGATGCTGCCGTAGCCGGTGAGCACGACGATGATACAGTCGGGGAACTTGTCCTTGAGAATGCGGACCAGTTCCAGGCCGCTCATCCCTTCCATGCGCAGATCGACGACGGCGTAATCGGGGGCACGCTTGTCGGCGACCCGGAGCGCGTTCTCCCCGCTCTCGGCAGTGGCGACGTCGAAGCCCCGCTTTTCGAGCGCCCGGCCCAGCCGCTCGCGCAGGCGCTCGTCATCGTCGACAACGAGGGTGAGCTCGCGGCTGATCTGGATCTCGCTCACTTCTCCTCCCCCTCGCACGGAAGGCGCAGGCTCACCGTTGTGCCGGCGCCCGCGCGCGAATCGATGGTGAGCGTGCCGCCAAGGCTCTCGGTCAGCGTGCGCGCAAGAAACAGGCCAAGCCCCAGGCCCGTGCTCTTGGTGCTGAAGAATGGTTCGCCCGCGTGGGGGAGGGTGGCTTCGTCCATGCCGCAGCCCTCGTCCTTGACGCGCAGGAGAACAGTGCTGTCATCGCCTTCGGCGAGAAACTCCACGCTCTGATCTTCCCGGGAGGCTTCGAGCGCGTTGCGAATCAGGCTGGCCAGCACGCGCACCAGCGCGGTGCGGGGCACGGTCAGTGTGGCCGGGGGGAGGGGCTCCTGAACACGCACGCGCTGCAACCGCTCTTCACCGAGTTCATGAAGCGTAGCCGTAACGAGTTGCGCGAGCGTGTGGGAGGTGCGCCCCTCGCCGGGCACCTGCCCGGCATCGGCGCTCATCTGATCGAGAATTTTGCGGCAGCGCGAGACTTCCTCGCGAATCAGCCGCGTATCTTCGAGCAATTCGCCATCGGCGCCCGATTCGCCCAGCTCGCGTTCGAGTTCCCTGGCCGCTACCGCGATTGTGGCCAGCGGCGTGCCCAGCTCGTGCGCGGTTCCGGCGGCCAGCGTGGCCAGTGAGGCCAGTCGCTCGTTGCGCGCGGCCATCTCACGCGCCTGTGCGAGCTCGGCGCCGCGCTCGGCCAGTGCAGCGGTGACTTTCCCGACGAAGTAGGCGATGAGTCCCGCCGTCAGTACAAAGGCAACCCACATCCCCTGCAGGTGCATGGAGAACCCCTGCGCGGGCTCACTCATGGCGCGGTGGTGGGCATGCGGATCTCCAGCACCGGGGATCGGAACGTTCGCGTAAAAGAGAAACCCGAAACCCACGCTGGCAAGTGCCACAAGTGCCCAGGTCCAGCGCGGGCCCAGCGCGACGGCGGCCAGTGTGACATGCACGAGATAGAGCGCGCTGAAGGGATTGCTCGGCCCGCCGCTCCAGTAGAGAAGCCCGGTCAGTGTGAGGGTATCGAGTGCGAGCAGCGCGCCGATGGTCCATTGGGGAAGCGTGTGGTCCTCGTCGCTTGCCAGCAGCGCAGTCGCCGCATTGGTCGCGGCAGTGAACGCAATCAGCGATAGCAGCGCCGCCAGTGGCAGGGACACCCCGGCCGCATAGACGCCGAGCACGAGAGCA
>JAGRBM010000302.1 GCA_020434085.1 Chrysiogenia bacterium
ATGTCGGAATCGGGTATCTCGACAAACGGTTTGCTTGGTTGATTTGCCATGGGTTACTCCTAAAAAACTAAATCAGGCCGTCCGTATCACCTGCCTTCTCGCATCACTTATCTGAAAATATATGCCGACCCGGGAAGATTGCCGGGCTGATCGTCGGGACGACCTACGATGACCGTACCATTGTCGACATCAACGGCGGAACCAAACAACGAGTCCATGATTGAATCGGTTGGCCGAATAATCAGATCCGCATTCCAAACGTTGCCTCCGACCAGCGTAAACGAATAGATTGCACCACTATCACGCAACGGATCGCCACTGCCGCCGTCCTCCAAACGCGCGCCGACAACAATGTGACCGCCGCTGATGGAAACGCTGGTCCCAAACTCGTCATTGGGCTGCTGGTCAGAAGCGGCAAGCTTGGTTTCATTACCCCAAGCATTCACACCTAGCTGTTGATACACATAAACAGCTCCAGCTGAATTAACCGGGCCTCCGGGACCACCAGCCTCGATAGTAGCCGCAACTGCCAGATGTGACCCTTCCATCGCCACCGCGATGCCGAATTGATCGCCTGCTTCTAGCTCAGAGGAAATAAGCTTAACTCCTGTATCCCATGTGTTTGAGCCAGTACGATGGAAAATGTAGACTGCTCCTGCACCAGGCAGAGGATCACCCGCGCCCCCGTCTTCGCTTCGAGCGCCCACCGCGACATAGTCACCACTGATCGCAACGGAACTTCCGAACGCATCATCCGCTTGGGTATCGATTCCGACAAGCGGCGTCGGCGCACTTCAGGTATTCGCACCCGTCCGCATGAAAACATACGCCGCTCCGCCGCCTGCGGTGCTACTCGCACCGGCCACAATGTAGTCACCGTCGATATCCACGTCGGCGCCGAGAGCACCGCTTCCACCAGCGTTGAGTCGGGTTCCCGCGTCCCAGGTATTCTCACCGGTGCGCATGAAGACGAACGCTTCATTGCCCGTCGGCGCACCCACCACCAGATAATCGCCATCGAGTGCCACTTCAGAGCCGAAGTGATCGCCCGCTCCGTAACTCACCGATGGAAGAAGCTTTACCTCGTCGCCCCATGTATCGGGTCCGGTCCGGCGGTACACATACACAGCACCTCCGTCCATCGTCGGGTTTCCCACGCCGCCGTCCTCCAATCGCGCACCAACCACGGCATAGTCCCCGTCGATGGCGACAGAGATTCCGAACTCGTCCGTTGCCTGTCCGTCGTCCGGCTCCAGTTTCACCACTTCGATTCCCAGCAGCCCAGCGACGAACGCTTTGAGTTCCTCGCCGCCGCAAGAGGCGGTCGTGCCAAGCACCATCAACAGCACCAGTCCCGTTTTCATTTTTCTCAACTTCCTTTTCATCGCGATGTTCCCCCTGTTTCCAGGTATGCCCACCATTCTAGATAATCCGATAAGGTTCACTGCCATCGGGCATGCGGCCGATGCGGCCCCCCTCATCCTGCATTTTCACCACGAGCAGGCGGGTTCGCACTGGCGCTCCATCAAAGGCTGCGAAATTGTTCACGGCAATAGCTCAAAGTGGTCACAGTGGGAGGGCCGAATAACGGAGAAGTCCCTCCGGTCGATGGTGGCAATGCGCGTGATGGCAAGCCGTTCAGCCAAGGCCGCAACGGAGGCATCGACGAAGCCCAAACGAAGGTCATCGTAGCGAGCAAGCAGATCATGCGCGCGCAGGACGTCGGCGGCGACAAGGGCGGTTAGCTCAAAACGCCCGGCATGGACGTCGAGCAAAAGATTGCGCTCGGGCTGGGTCCCCAGGTTCTTGGAAACAAGGTAACAGGCTTCGGCAAGTACGGGCTGGGGCAGAAGAAGATGTTCTGCCGTCGAAGAAAGGAACGCGAAGACCCGCTCGTGCCAACTGTCGCGGCGGTCCATAAAGGCGTATACCGCCCCGGTGTCGAGCAGTACGGCCATTCAATCCTGACCGAATCCCTCAAGCAGTTCCTCGGCGCGCTCGGAGATGTCTGAGCGTCCGCTGTCACCACAGGCACCTGAGAGGAACTTGCGCGGCCAAGGACCAGTGTATTCGCGGGCGGATTCGACCTCATCATCCAACGTCACCAGCACGACCGCCCCGGAAGGGAGATCGGCGGGTTCGACCGGCTTAAAGACCCCGTCCTCGAAAATCGCATGGATCGTGCGGCTCATATCGTTTAATTCTAGCCTAGGCCCGCGCGCACCGCAACGGCGCTCCCGTGGGCGCGCCCCCAAGCCCAGGACAGAAAGGCATCTGCCGCCACTGCCCCGTAGTGACCGCTCTGCTGCGCCGCCGAGGCAGGGCCCTTCCCCGCCGGGCCCGGGCGGCTACACTGGGCGGCACGTTGCGGCCCGCGGGGGCCGGAAAAACTGCAGGGTGAGACAAACATGGCAAAGATCGGTGAGGGCGACCGCGCCCCGGACTTTACGCTCTCCGACCAGGGCGGCAAGGAAATCAAGTTCTCGGACTACCGCGGCAAGAACGTGGTGCTCTATTTCTACCCCAAGGACGACACCCCCGGCTGCACCGCCGAATCGTGCGCCTTCCGCGACAGCTACGAGGACTTCAAGGACCTGGGCGCCGAAGTGATCGGCATCTCCAGCGATTCCCCGGACTCGCACACAAAGTTCGCGGCCAAGTACTCGCTGCCCTTCGTGCTGCTCTCCGACCGGGGCGGCAAGGTGCGCAAGAGCTTTGGCGTGCCCACCACCTTCGGCCTGCTTCCCGGCCGCGTCACCTACGTGATCGACAAGGAAGGCGTCGTCCGCAAGATTTTCAATTCGCAGTTCAATCCCAAGAAACACATCGACGAAGCTCGCCGCGTGCTGGCCAAGCTGGGCTAGAGAATGTCGGCCAGGATGAGCACCCCGATGAGCACGAAAGCGCCCCCGGCGATTTTCTCGAGCACTTCGGGCGCGATCATCCGGGAGAGCGCCTCGCCGAATCCTGCGCCAATCGCCGTAACGGCCACCAGTGCGAGCGCGGCGCTCAGGAACACGGTCCAGGGCTTGCCGGTCTTGGATACGGCGGCGATCACTGCAAGCTGGGTCTTGTCGCCCATCTCGGCAAGAAACAGGGTGACGAAAGTCGTTCCGAAAATCTTCCAGTCCATGTGCGTTGCGCTCCATGCGGGTGGTAGTAGGGCCTGTATATCATGAGCGAGTTCACCGCACATCCCGCGCGCAAGCGATTTGCCGAGCTGGCGCGACTTCCCGACGATGAGATCCCCCTCGACGAGGCGGCACTGCTCATCCAGGCCGAAGAAGAGTCGGACTTCGAAGTGCGCCAGGGGCTGGCCGCGCTCAACGCGCTGGCCGAGCAGATCCGCTACGAGATCGAGCGCGAGGAGACCCTGCTCCAGAAGTTCGATGTGCTCCGCGAGTTTATTTATGAGCGCCTGGAATTCCACGGGAGCCAGGACGACTACTACTGCGCCGAGAACAGTTACCTGGGCTCGGTCATCGAGCGCCGCGCGGGCATTCCGATCACCCTGGCGGTCGTGATGATGGAAGTGGCGCGCCGCCTGGACATCCCGCTGCAGGGCGTCGGGTTTCCCATGCACTTTCTGGTTCGGCTCGACCTGCCCAAGAGCGCGATCTTCGCCGACCCCTACGACCGCGCCCAGGTCATGCTGACCGAGGACTGCCGCTTTTTTCTCGAACAGCTCTCGCGCGGGCGCATCGAGTTTTCCGAGCAGCTTCTGGCGCCCGCCACGAACCGGCAGATCCTCATCCGCATGCTCTCAAACCTCAAGGCGGTCTTTGCCCGCGACGGGGAGCTCGAACGGGCCATCACCGTCGTGGACCGGATCCTGCTGCTCAGCCCCCGGGCCTCCCACGAACACCGCGACCGCGGACTGCTCCACTTCGGGCTTGGGCGCTTCGGCCTGGCGCTGGCCGACCTGGAGCGCTATCTCGTCCAGGAGCCCGAGGCCCCCGACCGCATCGAAATTCTGGGCAAGGTCGAGGAAGCCCGCGCCGAGATTCACAAGCAGAACTAGCTTTCCGTACTGCGCCGCTAATCACGCCCTTTTCAGCGCCCCCCTCAAACTGGTAGGATCACACCCATGGCTCAGGGGATGTCAGCGGATCGGCGCGCCAAGAAGCGCCGCCAGGTTCACCTTCGCGTGGACTTCAAGGTAGGCAGCTACGTCGGCCGCGCGGTCACGGTCGATCTTTCCGAGACCGGCGTCTTCGTCAACACCAACAAGCTCTCGCCTCCCGGACAGGAAGTCGCGCTCAAGATCTATTTCGAAGAGGGCAGCGATCCGCTCAAGGCACTCGGTACGATCCGGCGCATGGTCCAGCCGGGTGAGGGTTCACTGGTCGGAGTGGGGATCCAGTTCGAGCGAATCTACGCGGGCTCGCAACGGGTTCTGCGTTCCTTCCTCTCGGACGGGATGGGCGTGGAGATCGATGAAAGCGCCCTCGGCGATGTGATGACCGACGACAGCGGCTCGCGCATGTCGCGGTACGTCTTCGACAAGCATGGCCAGATTCAGCACGCGCGACTTCGCCACGATGCTGCCGAAAAAACTCCGGCCAGGGCGCAGTCCGACGATCTCGATGTTCTCAAGAAGTTCCAGTTCGCACCGACCCTGCTCAAGCGGATCGGCTGGAAGCCCTTTGCCTTCGCAGGCGCGGGGTTTCTGTTTTATCTGATCTTGACGTTTGTGATGGAGTGGCTGGAAAAAATGCAGACGCGCTAGTCTCTTCAGACATCCCAGGTCGGAAGCGGCCGATCCTTCCAGATATTCACCGAAGTCTTTTCGTCGAGCGTCACGGGCCCAAGCGCCACCTGATGGGAACCATCGGCGCCCAGGTCGTAGTCCATGTCGATGCGCTCGATGTCCCAGGATCCCTCGGCGGGGCCTTCGAGCACAAAGCCGTGGACAAAGCTCATGGGCGAGAACTCACCCGAGTAGGTTTCCCCCGGCCCGGTGCCGCCCTGCACCGCTTCAAGCGGCATGACGTGATCGTTGAAGCGGCAGACGACAGGCCCCTTGTGCCCGGTCTCGCCCGTCTTGATGGAAATGCGGAAAGTCAGCAGTCGCGGCATGGTTTCAGCCTCGGAAGTAGGGGTTTTCGCCGGCGGCGTGATCGGTCACGTCGAAAACAGCGCCGAGTTCGGGGATGCTGCGCCGAAGCGACATTTCGATGCCCTCGCGCAGGGTTGCACCCGCGGCGGAACAACCCTGACAGCCACCGCCCATGTGAATCGTGATGGAGTTGCCGGTCACCCCGGTCAGTGAAATCTGCCCGTCGTGGGCGGCAACGCCCGGATTGATTTCGGATTCGATCACACCGAGCACCTTCTTGCGAAGCTCTTCTTCGCCGGGCACGCGGTCCTTGAGCGCCGGATCGACAAGATCCCCACCGCCCTGAATCACCTTGCGCATGGCGGCGCCGACGGCCTCGGCCAGCGGTTTCCAGTTGCGGTTGTAGCGGTCGGCGCGGGTAATGGTGACAGTGCTTCCAAAGAGCAGCACCGTGGCGACATCGCCCTCGGCTGCGAAGATTGCCTCGACCAGAGGCGAGCCCATGGCTGCTTCGGCGTTGGCGAAGTGCCAGGAGAATCCCTCGATCACCTTGCGATCGAGCAGGAAGCGGCATTCGTCGCCCTGCACGCTGGGCTGGGCCTTGATGATGACGGCATTGGGGTCTTCAGGTGCGGGCGCCTCTTCCTTGATGACCGGCGCCTCGATGACGCGGCGCTGGCTCGGTGCCGGCATCGCCGGTGCGGGCGCGGTGCCCACGCCAACCCCGAGGTCCGCGGCCGAAGGGCGCGGCGCGGCGGGCGCATCAGCAGGCGCGCTTCGCGGCGGCTCCGCCCGTGGCGCGTCGATTCCAAGTGCCTTCTTGATGTTTCCGAGAAGCCCCATCGCCTCTACTCTCCCTGGCGCACCCGCTTCGGGGACGCATCCTCTATGTAGCACAGCGACGCGGGTGGAAAGCGCCACCGATGTCCCTGCCATTGAAACGAAAACGCCCCCGGCGAAGGAGGCGTTTCCGGCTTACTTTCAGGCGGTTCAGTTCGCGCGGTTGGCGTCTCGAATCGCCTGCACGCGGTTATACCAGGCGGCCATCTTCGGGCGGCCCATGATCTCGGCAAAGATCGGGAATTCCTTCACGCAGGTGACGGCGCCGTGCATGGCGACGTCGCCGAGCGAGACCTCGTCCCCGCCGATGAAGTCGTCGCTTCCAAGCCACTCCTCGAACTGTTCGAGGTCCTCGACCACCCACTTGTGGCCGTCGGTCTTGTTGCGCTTCTTCAGGATGCGCTTGCTGATCGCGTACATGATCAGCGAGCCGCCGGCGCGAACCTTGAGGTTTTCGATGGGCCCGAAGTTCGAGGTGCGCGCGGTGATCTGGGCGGCGCGAAGCGCCTCGCGCCAGGTGCCATAAATGACGGTCGGCAGCGCGTAGGTGAACTCGTCGTCGACCCACTGGTCGACTTCCTCGCTCCGCTTCTGGCGCGCAGCGTCGGCCGGGGTGTAGTGCACCTTGTCGTTAAATTTCTTGTCCAGGTAGTGCAGGATGTCCGAGGAATCGTAGACGGTCTCGCCATTCGTCTGAATGACGGGCACTTTCTTGGGCGCCTCTTCGGGCAGCGGGGGGAGTTCTTTCTTGGTGGTCGGGTTCACTTCGATCTTCTTGAAGGGAATGCCCTTGACCTCAAGGCCCGCCTTGACCTTGTGGCAGTAGGGGCAGAGTTCGAACTGATAGAGGGTCACCGGATCCATAGCCGTCTCTCCTGGGTGGGTGCTGGTTGAATCATCTGCGCGCGCCATCACCACGACGCGCGCGCCGAATGCGGCGGAGTCTGGCCGATTGACCCGCAAAGTGGCAACCCGGGCAGTTCCGGGCTGCCCCTGCAGGCCTCACAAGGCTGAAAATCAGGGCAGATCGAAGAGAATCAGCTCGCTCTCGGCGCTCGCGGCATTCAGGCCAATGTTGCGCTCGTGGGAGATCGCCGCGCCGTCACCGGCCTGAAGGGTCTCACCGTTTACTTCCACCTCGCCGCTCACGACCTGCACCCAGGCATGCCGCCCGGGCGAGAGGGTGTGGGTAACACGTTCGCCGGCATCGAGAACCGTGGCATAGACGCTCGCATCCTGGTTGAGGCGTACCGATCCCTCGGCCCCGTCGGGAGAGGCGATGAGAAGGAGTCGCCCACGCTTTTGCTCGCGCGGGAAGTTCTTCTGCTCGTAGCCGGGCTCGTGCCCCTCGCCGTCGGGAAGGATCCAGATCTGCAGCAGGTGCGTGGGCTCGGTGTCCGAGGGGTTGAACTCGCTGTGGCGAATCCCCGTGCCGGCGCTCATGCGCTGCACGTCGCCCGCCGGGGTGACGCCGCTGCTGCCGGTACTGTCTTTATGGGCCACGGCGCCGCCCACGACGTAGGTGATGATCTCCATGTCGCGGTGCGGATGCGTCGGGAATCCCGCGCCCGGGGCGATGCGGTCTTCATTGATGACACGCAACGCGCGAAAGCCCATGTGCGCCGGGTCGTGGTATTCACCGAAGCTGAAGCTGTGGTGGGTGTCGAGCCACCCGAAGTTCAGGTGGCCGCGCTCTGCGGATTTTCGGATTTCAATCATGGCGCCCTCCTCTCGGGCGATTCAGTCGGATTCGGTAAAAGCACCGCGCAGCGCAACCTCGGCGAGGGGCTTGCGGTCCGAGGGTTTCTCTTTGGCACGCAGCTCTTCGGGCAGCGTCTCCGCATCGCCGCGGTAGCCCACGGCCAGGGCGCAGATCACTTCGTAGCGATCCTTGGGGACGTTGAGTTCCTCGTAGACGCGCTCAAGGTGAATCCCGCCCATGGCGTGGGAGTGCAAGCCGAGCTTTTCCGCCTGGAGAATGAGCGACATGGCGCCAAGACCCGTATCGAACAGATGCGTACGGTTCTCCTTGCCGTTGTGGTCAAAATGACGGCGCGCGAGGATGAAGATGAGCACCGGGGCGCGGCCCGCCCAGGCGCGGTTGCCATCGAGCAGCAGCGAGCGGAAGCGCTCCAGTTCTTCGGCGCTGCTCTGCCCTTCGGCGGCATAGAGGAAGTGCCAGGGCTGCTCGTTGTAGCTTGAGGGCGCCCAGCGCGCGGCCTCGAAGAGACTCTCGATGTCGCGGGCGCTCACGGGTTTCCCATCGAAGGCCCGCGGGGACCAGCGCTCCACGAACTGCGCATCCACTGGAGCCTGGGTTTCCCGGTTGGTTGTCATGTTGTCGTCCCTCCAATTGCTTTGATATCCAAGTAATTGTTCCAGATAGGATCGTCAACCCCTGCCCCGTCCCGGGGCCGATACGGGAAGCGCTTGAGGGGGCAGCCCGCTGCTGCTTGTCAGTCCTTGGGAAGTGCCTTGCCGATCTTCTTGCACAGACGCATCAGTTCGGCCTGCTCGGACGCGCTGAGCGCGCCCATGGTCTGCACGATTCCATCAACGTGCACGGGGAAGACCTTCTTGATGTGACGGCGGCCGGTCGGTGTGAGATGCAGGATCTGGACGCGCCCGTCGCTCTGGCTGCGGCGACGCTCCACCAGTCCGCGTTTTTCGAGCCGGTTGACGCACACCGTGACGCTGCCGCCGGTGCGCAGCAGTTTCTCGCCGAGCGCCGTCTGGCTCATGGGGCCCAGGTGCAGCAGCGCCTCGAGCACGCCGAGCTGGCTGATGGTCAGGTCATGCTCGGCAAGCGCGCGAGAGAGGTGCACTTCGAGCCGCTGCGTGCTGCGCATCAGCGGGATGTAGGCGTTGAGCGCCCGGGTTTCTTTCGTTGTTCCTTGGTGTTTTGTGCCCATGTTGTGTGTCTTTCGTGGGGTGTGGGGTCACGCGAACTTGCCGATGATTTTTTCGACCGCGGCGATCCGCTCGGTAAAGGCCTCATCCGAGAGCGCCGGCGCGGCCTCCCCGGGATCGATGGCCTCGTCGAGGCTCACCCAGGAGACGCAGCCGGCGTATTCCTCCGTATTGGAAACGACCACCGGCGCGGGCAGGACGCTCGCGCGGACGGTCACCACCCACAGTCCGGGGCGGCGGTAGTTGTAGCGGGTGTCGATGGTGTGGTCGCTGTAGACGTGCTGGCCCTCGAGCTTCCCCAGCGTCGCAACGTCCTCAACAAATTTGGCGCCGTGAACGGTGCAGTAGACCGAGAGGTGCACTTCCGACTCGGGCGGCGCCTCCGCGGTGAGCCGTTCAAGTTCGGCCCGCGCGCCGGGGACGACGTCTTCTGCCTTGGCGTGGTAGTAGGTCGGAAAGAGAAAGAAGGCGTGGTGGTCCATCTCGAACTCTTTGCGCCGGTCGTGGATGCCGCCCTTTTTCAGCAGGATCACCTGCCGGCCGGCCGCCAGCTCCGCGCAGAGAATGGACCACTCCTTGAGTGCGATGTTCGTGGGCTCGCCCATGAAGAAACTCCCGCCGGGGATTTGCGCCTCCCCCCAACGCGCGGCTTATGTAG
>JAGRBM010000303.1 GCA_020434085.1 Chrysiogenia bacterium
CACAATCTCGGGCTGAGGCTGGGGCTCGCCCAACAATGGGTTCAACGCGAAGTAATCGACAATGGAATACAAGCTGCCCGAGAAACCCGGCTTCTGAATCGGATTCACGAAGACCCAGTCGAAGCCCATCTCCGCGGCACGCTGAAGATGCGGCGTCCATGCCCGACATGGGCCTGCCAACAACGGAAACAGATTATAGACGATCACGCATCACGGACTATCACAAACCAACTCTCGCCAAAACCCGCCAAAACCCGGGCGAATGCCGCCCCCCACGCGTTTCGAACCTTGCGTTCATGCTTTGAGACGTCACGGCGCACGAATCACGTACTCTGTTCCCGTCCAACAGGTTGACAGTGTTCGGGGTCGAAATCCCTGGACCTGAGGCCTCAGGAGCGGAAATGGCAGTCGTGGCAAAGAAGGCAAGAGAGCATAGCTTGGAAGGAACTGAGGGCGTGACACGAGGTCGGCCTGGGCGTCGGAGTGCGGCCGAGCGGAAGCAGGCGGTGATGGAGTTGCTCTCAGGAAAGGCAAGCTTAGATCAGCTCGCGAAGCGATACGGTGTACTACCCGGAACGGTGTCAGGGTGGAGAGATGAGGCGCTCGATGGCATGGAGACGGCGCTGCGCCATGCTGATGGTGGCTCGCCCCGGGAACGAGAACTCGAACGACGCGTGGTGGAACTCGAGGAAGCGCTCAAAGATGTGTCGCTGAAGTACGCACTCGCCTCTCGCGGGGTGGAGGCATGGAAGGCCACTGCGCGCCCTACTCGTCGTGGGAGGTCACTCAAATGAGCCGAGATACGGAGTTCGGGCGGGCGAGCGTGGTGCTTGTGTGCACGGTGTTTGGGCTATCCCGGGCGGCCTACTATGCGGCGAAGCGTGATGCGTCGACACCCTCGCGGGATGAGGCCGGAGCTTCACCCTTGGCCAGCCCTGCGGCCTCGGAGAAGTCTCGGCGGGGCATCGCAGTCGAGGCGCTCCGACCCGCCATTTCATCCATCGCGGCTGCGCACCCGGCATGGGGCGTCCGCAAGATCCACGCGATGCTTCGTCGTGCCCCCTATGAGCTTCGCACGAGCCGAAAAAGGGTCTGGGCTCTGATGAAGGATATGGGGCTGACATTCTCGCCCGGTGTCCGCCCTGGAGAAGCACCTCGAGGCACAGTCGCCGTGGAGTTTCCGAACCGGCTGTGGGGCACGGACATGACGACAACATGGACCAAGGAGGAAGGACTTGTGGCGATCGTGCCCGTCATCGATTGTGGTTGTCGCTCATTGCTTGAGCTACGGGTCACGAAGTCTCAAGAGTCCCCGGCCGTCCTTTCTGCGGTCGGCGCCGCGCTCTTTAAGACCTTCGGCTCGCCATCCCATGTCCCGGATGGTCTGGGATTACGCACAGACCATGGGCCGCAGTACACGGGCGGAGACTGCGAGGAGCTCTGCAAGCGATGGGGTCTCGACCATACGTTCGCGCCCGTAGGTCGCCCCACCGGCAATGCAGTGACGGAGCGAGTCATCCGCACGATGAAGGAGGAGTGTATTTGGCTACGTGACTGGAACTCGATTGCCGAGCTCCAGGCTGCGCTTGATGCATGGCGCATCGAATACAACGAGCGTCGGCCTCATCAGTCGCTCAAGTGGAGCACCCCCAGCGAGGTTCGAGGGTCGCACGGCGCGCTGAAGTTAGCGGCATGAGCGAGCGCATTTTTATTCGATGAAGTGTCTTGAACTTACGGGAACAGTACAGTGCGCTCGCCGGCTTGCTCGGACGAGAAAGAAGCTTAAGGTCTGTCATGGCAACCCTGAAACATGAAGTCTGGCGGGAGCCCGACGGGATGGAAATGTGCTGCTTGGCTGGGCCGATGGGCGATGACGCACGTCGGGCGCTCGCACCTGGTGCCACGCTTCTCTGGACTTTCGATGCTGGAACGCATTTCGAGGCGATGACGAAGTACAACGATTTTCTGGGCAGAGCGCCCTACACGACCGATCAAGAAGCAGACAGGCAGCCGTACCCCGATGACTGGCGGGCTGCGCAGAGTTGAGGTGAGCGGCCCGCACCACAGAGCTCGGCTCAAAGCGCTCGAGACTGGCGGCGTCGTCTCGCGCGTGGCGCCAATGTATCCGCCGAGTTGGCGAACGTCGCTCGTGTACGCGACGGCGTTGTTTCGTAG
>JAGRBM010000304.1 GCA_020434085.1 Chrysiogenia bacterium
GCGATTGAACACCGCGCGGAAGATGCCCGCCCCTTTGCTGCGCTCACTGCGCGGGATCTGCCCCATGCCCAGGTCGCGCGAGGTTTCGGGCAACTCACTCATCGTCGCGGACCTCGGTGTAGGCAAGACGGAGCTGGGCGATTTGTTCAGAGAGCAGGCCCATGGCGAAGAGCAGCACACTGGAAAAGAGAATGAACAGCGCCGCGGGCGGGAAGGTGCTTGTGCGCGCCAGGCTCACGCCCAGGTAGGTCGCGCCGATGGCAAAGGTTCCCAGGAAGAGCGGGAAGAAAATGCGCAGCGGCGAGAACATCATGGTGATGCGGAAGATGATGAGCAGAAAGCGCACCCCGTCGGAGAGGAGCGAGATCTTGCTCTTGCCCACGCGCGGGGCGAACTCCACGGGGATGAACTTCACGCTGTGGCCGGCCCGCAGCATCGAGAGCGTGCTGGTGGTCGGATACGAGAAGCTGTTGGGGAACAGATAAAGGAAGCGCAGCACCGTGGCCCGGTGAAAAACCCGGAAGCCGCTGGTCAGGTCCGGGATGGGAAAGGCCGCCACGTAGGAGGCCAGCCGGTTGTAGAGCGAGTTGGCCAGGTTGCGATGGAGCGCCCCCTTGTTGCCGGTGCGCGCCGCCACGACCAGCTCGTGGGTTTTCGCCGCTTCGAGCAGGTCTGGAATGCGCTCGGGCGGGTGCTGGCCGTCCGAATCCAGCAGAACGACATATTCGGTCTTTGCCGCCCGAATGCCCGATTTCACCGCCGCCCCGTTGCCCTTGCGGTAGGGGTGGCTCACCACCTCGGCCCCCGCGGCGCGGGCCAGCTCGGCCGTGCGATCGGTCGATCCATCGTCCACAATGAGAATGTGCCAGGAATCATTGACCGCACGGACGCGCTCAATCACCTTGGCGATCACGGCCTCTTCATTGAGGGCCGGCATGATAACCGTGACCTGATCGTCCAAGTGGGCCTCTCCTGCAAAGCAGCGGATGGCCTGAATGTAACACACGGGCCGGCAGAACCCGAAAGACACCAAACGAATGAAAAAAGACAGCGCCCTCCAGATCTATATCGACTTATTGAAGGAGCGCTCCCCCCGTCCGCTGACCATCAATGAAATGAACACGCTGCTGGGCATCAGCAGCTACAACAAGAAGGCCATCCGCGCGGGTCTGGACGCCGCCATCCGCGCCGGCGCCCTGCGCAGCATCGGCAAGTCCCGCTACCAGTGGATGCCCGCCGAGAAGACCAGGGGCCAGGAGCCCAAGGCCGCGCCCAGGGAAAGGGCCCAGAAATCCCCCCGGGTCGAGGGTCTCTATTCGCGCGTGCGCGCGGGCTTTGGTTTCGTGGACGTCCTGGGCCCCGAGGCGGAGAAATTCCGCCGCGACATCCTCATCCCCGAGGGGATGGAGGGTCAGGCCATGCACGGCGACCGGGTCGAGGTGGAGATCGTCCGAATCGAAAAGCGCAGCGATCGCGTGGTCGGGCGCATCACCAGCGTCGTCGAGAGCCCCCATGACACAGTCATCGGCATCCTGGAAAACTACCACGGAAGCTGGCGCGTCCTCCCGCAGAACGAGCTCATTCCGCCGGTGCTCATCGAGAGCGGCGCCAAACCCGCCCGCGACGACGAGGGCCTCATCGGCATTGCGCGGCTGACCCGCCGGCCCGAGCCCCACAAGCTGCCCGCCGGCGAGCTCGTCGAGGTGGTCGGCAGCCCCGACGATCCCAATGTCCAATTCCTGAGCATCGTTCTCGAGCACGGCCTGCGCCACGAGTTCCCGCCCGAGGCCCTGGCCGAAGCCGCGCGCCTGCCCGAAGATCCCACGCCCGAGGAATTCAAGAACCGCGAGGACCTGCGCCGCCTGCCCTTCGTTACCATCGACGGCGAGAGCGCCCGCGCCTTCGACGACGCCGTGTATCTCGAACCGATCAAGGGCGGCGGCTGGCGCCTGCGCGTGGCCATCGCCGACGTGAGCCACTACGTCAAGGAAGGCACCGCCATCGGTGACGAAGCCCTGGAGCGCGCTACCAGCACCTACTTCCCCGATCGCGCCATCCCCATGCTTCCCGAAGCATTGAGCAACGGGCTTTGCTCGCTGCGCCCGCACGTGCCGCGCCTTTCCATGGTGGCCGAGATCGAACTCGACGCCGGCGGCGGCCGCGTGGACTCGCGCTTCTACCGGGCAGTGATCGAGAGCCACGCGCGGCTCACCTACACCCAGGTGGCGGCGATGCTCTCGGAGACGAAGACGCCCGAGCTCGATGCCGAGCGCGAGAAGCTCGGCGAGATTCTCGAAATGCTCCGCGACATGCGCGAGCTGATGCGCACGCTCTACAAGCGGCGTGTCAAGCGCGGCTCGCTCGATCTCGACCTGCCCGAAGCCCTCCTTGATCTCTCCGAAGAGGGACGCGCCGTGGGCCTGCGGCTTTCCATGCGCAACGACGCCCACCGCATGGTCGAGGAGTTCATGCTCGAGGCCAACAAGGCGGTGGCCTCGCACCTTGGCGAGCGCAAGATCCCGCTGGCCTACCGCATTCACGAACCGCCCGAGCCCAGCGATGTCGACGAGCTCAACACCGCGCTCGAACCCTACGGGCTGGGCGTCGAGTACGACATCCCGGTCAAGCCGATCAACTACCAGGCCCTGCTCAAGGCCCTCTCGGAGCACCGGCTTTCGCGGCCGCTCTCACGCATGGTGCTTCGCTCCCTAAAACAGGCGCAGTATTCGACCAGCAACCACGGGCACTTCGGTCTGGGCTTTGCCAACTACTGTCACTTCACCTCGCCGATTCGCCGCTATCCCGACCTCATCGTGCACCGCCAGCTCGGCCGGGTGATCGACGGGAAGTTCGATCAGGCCCTCGAAGCGGCCGAATCCATCGCGGCCGACTGCGCCCACAGTTCCCAGAGGGAGCGCGAGGCCATGGACGCCGAGCGCGCCATGGTGGACCTCAAGAAGGCCGAGTTCATGCTGGGCCACCTTCTCGAAGAAGAAGAAGGCACCATCGTCTCGGTAACCTCCTTTGGTTTCTTCGTGGAACTCGACGCCTACCCGGTCGAGGGACTCGTTCACGTGGAGAGCCTGGGCGAGGAAGAGCTCTTCTTCGACGACGTGCAGCGCGTGCTGGGCAACCCGCGCTCGGGCCTGGCATTCCGCCTTGGAGACCGGGTCCGCGTGATGGCGACGAACGTCTCCTTGCAGAAGCGGCAGATCAACTTCGAGCTCGTAGAGCGCCTCTCGCAGGCAATCACCGGCGGCGCGCCGCTCAACTTCCGCCCGCGCAGCGCCGGCAAGGGCCCACGCGGCGGAAAGCCGGGTGGCAAGCCCGACAAGTCCGGCAAGCCCTCCGGCAAGCCCTCCGGCAAGCCCTCCGGCAAACCCAAGGACAAGCGCAAGCAGAAACCCGAGAAAGCCCCCATCCGCAAGAAGTCGCGCAAGGACAAGGCGCAGCGTGACCGGAAGTCCAAGAAGAAAGGCGGCAAGCGCCGCTAGCATCGGTCAGGTTTGGTTCATGCTCTCAAGTGACGACAGGCAGGCGCTGCTGACTCTCGCGCGGCGGGTGATCGAAGCGACCGCGCGCCGCGAGTCCGGCAGCATCTCGCGCCCGGGAGGGTCGACGATTCTCGATGAGCCCCGCGGCGCCTTTGTGACGCTCCATGAGGGAGGCGCGCTGCGCGGGTGCATCGGCTACGTCGAGCCCACCGAACCCCTCTGGCAGGTGGTCGCCCACGCGGCCGAGGCCGCCTGCACGCGCGATCCGCGCTTTGCTCCCGTGCGCGAGAGTGAGCTGCCGGCCATCGACCTGGAGATTTCCGTGCTGGGCCTGCCCGAGCCCATTTCCGGGGCAGCCGACATCGAGATCGGCCGCGACGGGCTGATCCTCGAACTCGGCAGCGCCCGCGGCCTGCTGCTGCCCCAGGTAGCGCCCGAGTGGGGTTACGGGCCCGAAGAGTTCCTCGATGCCCTCTGCCGAAAGGCGGGTCTTCCCCCCGGCGCCTGGCGCGAAAGCGGGGCGCGGCTCTACCGCTTTTCCGCCGAGGTATTTTCCTGAAAACCGCGTCTGGAGCCCCTCCAGCCCCCCCTTCGTTGACTTCCCGGGCGCCTGCTTGTACTGCAAAGGCCGATGAGTGATCGAGCGACAACACGAGCCCGCTTTCTGGCCCTCGCGGCGCTGCTTCTGACCTGGATTTCCGGTTGCGGCAGCGATACGCCGCCCCTGCCCTACATCCGCGTGAGCAGCCTCCCGGCCGTTTCCCGAGTGACGACCAACAACGGGCGCAACCAGGCCATCACCATCCAGGGCACCATCGCCAACATGCCGCCCAACCGGCCGGCGAGCATTCAGATCGTCAACAACCTGGGCGGCTTTCCCAGCGCCGCGCCCGCCCAGCAGCTTCCCCTGGGCACCGGCGGGGTGTTCTCCTATCAGATCCAGGCCCCGCTCATTAATCCCATGAGCCCCTTCCTGCCCGGCCCCGACGGCAACGTCGTCATCATCCGGGCGGCCAACGACTACAGCGTCTACGACACCACCGGCAATCCGATTCCGACGACCGCCGCCTTCACCCTCATCATCGACAACCAGGTGGTCTTCAACCACCCGGTCTACGCCGACCTGGACATGAGCGATCCGCCCAATGTCATCAGTGAGTGCGACTTCAGCACGACCGATGTGGTCAGTGGCACGTTCAGCGTGCCCCTGGGAACCGCCGATGCCAACGACGTGATTACCAGTGCGTTGCTCGTTGAGCGCACTGACGCCAATGCCTTTACCGATCCGACCGTGGATACCCTGGACGAGAATTCGCAGGCCATCACGATCGATACCGACGGCACCTTCGAATTCACCGTCGATCCCGGCGACTGGAACTGCACCCCCGGCGATGGAACCGACTGCAACTTCTTTGTTCGCTTTACGACAAACAGCGCGACGGCACGGGCGCTGCTCGGGTCTTTCGACAGCGAGGTCACCATGGCGACCTATCCCTTCCAGAGCTGCCTCACTCCGATCCCGTAGCCATCTGAGGCAGCCGCCATGCAGCCCCTCGGCAAGAGTCCCATCACCGCCTTCTTCGACGTCGACGAGACGCTGATCACCAGCAACTCGGCCACGATCTATGCCGCCTACATGGCGAAGATCGGCAAGATCAGCCGCCGCGACATCCTGCGGGCGCTCTGGTTCGTCACGCTCCACCGCATGAACCGCCTCGATGGAGAGAGCGTCGGGCGCCGCATGATCGCGCGCGGCCGGGGAACGCCCATCGAGGAAGTGCGCGCCGACTGCGAAAACTGTTTCCGCGAAGAGCTCGTCCACTATCTGAGTGACGAGGGCGTGCGCGCGGTGCGTGCCCACCAGGCCGAGGGCCACCGCGTCGTGCTGCTGAGCGCCTCGACCCAGTATGTGTGCGAGCCCCTGAGTAAATTCCTGGAGATCGACGGTGCCATCTGCAACGAGCTTCTGGACGAGGAAGGCCTGCTCACAGGTACTTTCCGCGAGCCCTACTGCTACGGACCCGGCAAGCGCGTGCGCGTCGAGCAGTGGGCGAGCGAGCACGGCGTCGACCTGGCGCGCAGCTATTTCTACGCCGACTCGGTCACCGACCTGCCGGTGCTGGAGGCCGTCGGGCACCCGGTTCCCGTCAATCCCGACCGCGAACTGCTTCGCGAGGCGCGCTCGCGCGGCTGGCCGCGCCTTCGCTGGCGGCGCCTGGCGCGCTCGATCCCGCCGCGCCCGCTCTCGGATACCGAGCGCCTGATGCGCCAGTTCTCCGGGCGGCGCCTGCCGGAGGCCTGATCCAATGCCCAGCATCGCCGTCGTTGGCGCTTCCAAAGATCGCAGCAAGTTCGGCAACAAGTGCATCCGCGC
>JAGRBM010000305.1 GCA_020434085.1 Chrysiogenia bacterium
GCGAGCGGCTCGAGGAAATCTTTCCCGAGGCCTTTGGTGAGTATGTCGAGCTGCTCGCCCGGGTCCGCGCGCGCCAGCTCGAACAGGGCGAGCTCTCGGACGAAAACGCCGCGAAGTTCCGCGCGCTGGTTGCAGGTGAGCTCGAAGCCGCCGTGCTCGCGGGCGAGTGGGAGAAAGCAGAGCAGATTCTCGCCGCCGAGCTGGGAAGCGGTTTTTCGCTGAAGGATCTGGGACTCAAGGAGTAAGCATGGACTACGCGATCAAGAACAAAGTCATCCTCGTCACCGGCGCGGCCTCGGGCATCGGGCGCGAGACCGCACTGCTGCTGGCCGCCGAGGGCGCGCACATTGCCGCGTGTGATCTCAGCGAGGGCGGCGCGAGTGAGACGGTCAAACAGATCGAAACCGCCGGTGGCAAGGCGAAGGCCTGGGCCCTCGACGTGACCGACTTTCAGGCCTGCGCCGACACGGTCGAAGCGATCGCCAACGAAATGGGGCCGCTCTACGGGCTCTGCAACGTCGCGGGCGTCCTGAGCGACACGCCCTTTGGCGAGAGCACGCCCGAGGACTGGCAGATGGAACTCAACGTGTGCCTGCTGGGCACGATGAACATGTGCCGCGCCGCCATGAACGAGCTCGCCAAAACCGAGTATTCAAAGATCGTGAACATTGCCTCCGATGCAGGGCGCATCGGCGAAAAGACCATGGTCGCATACTCGGCGGCCAAGGGCGGCGTCATCGCCTTTACCAAGAGCATGGCCAAGCTGCTGGGCAAGAGCCGCGTGAACGTCAACGTGATCTGTCCGGGCACCACGCGCACGCCCATGACCGAGTTCGTCACCGACGAGATGGAAGCCAAGTGGGCCAGGCTCTACCCGCTGCGCCGCCTGGGACAGCCCCGCGACGTCGCCGCCGCCGTGGCGTTCTTCTGCTCACAAAACAGCAACTGGATCACCGGACAGGCGCTGCCCGTCAACGGCGGGTTTTCGATGTAAAAGGCCGTCAGTGCGGGAGGGTGCCCGGACGGGTACCGAACTCGCGGATGTACTGCACGAGGGCGTCGAGTTCTTCGGGGCGGAATTTTCCATCGAAGCCGCGCATGGGCTGGGGTCTGCCCGGCGGGGTGTCCGTGCCGCGCAGGATCTTGTCGCGAATCTGTTCGTCACTGAAGCGCGCGAGGAAGCCGCGCTGGGTCCAGTCGCCCGGCTGCGTCGGCAGCACCTGCGTGGCCGGCCCGTCACCGCCGCCAAGGGTGCCGTGACAGCTCGCGCAGTGCAGGCGGTAGAGCAGACGCGGGTTGATCTCCTGCAGTTCGTGCCGCGGCGTGACGACCGCCACGCGGCCGGCCCCCTCGCCCTCACGCACGCGCTTGCCCGCCGGCTGCTGATCGGCCTCGCCCTGGCACGCCCCGCCGAGCGCCAGCACGGCGGCCGCCATCAGAATTTTCCAGTTACTTCGCAAGGGTTTTGATGTGTCCGATCACCAGGTCGATCTCGCCCTCGCTGAGCGCGATGCCGAACCCGGGCATGAAAGGCGCACGGCCGATCGGTCTGTCTCCCAGAGAAATGATCTCCCGCATTCCTTCATCGGTGCGGGTTTCCATGAACGATGCGTCGGCGAAGCTGGTCGGCGGCACAGGATACATCTTCGCCATGGGACCGTCGCCGCGTCCGCTCTCGCCGTGACAGGCGGCGCAGCGTTCGAGATAGATGCGCGCGCCCTCGGCCTTTGCCGCTTCGGCGGCAGCGGCCCCATCGCCCTCCTGCGCGGGCGCGTAGGTCGCACCCGCCACCGTCAGGGCGAAGATCAGCAGAATTGCCGTAACTCGTTTCATTGCGCAAAAGCCTACGCCGTGCGCGAGGCGCGCGCAACAAAGATGCAGACCTGCCCGTGGCGCACCGCCTCGATCCATTCGAGCCGTGCACGGGTTGTGAGGTTTTCGAGTTCCTCGCGCGCAAAGAAATGCAGGCCCGTGAGCAGCTCGCTGCCCTGGGCGATCCAGCGGCCCCAGTCGCCCTCGCGCTCTTCGAGAGTCAGGCACGCGAAGCGCCCGCCGGGCTTGAGCGCGGCACCGATCTCAGCGATGACCTGGCCGGGGTTGCTGAACAGGTGGAGTGCCGCGCAGCAGGCCGCGCCGTCCCAGGAAGCCGTGCGAAGGGGGAGCCGGTGAACATCGGCGCGGATGAAGGAGACATTGTCCAGATTCTCGGCCCGGGCCTGCCTGGCCGCCTGCCGGAGCATCACCGCCGAGCGGTCGAAGCCCACGGCCATGCCGCCCTCGGCCTTAGGCCCGTGGGCCACCAGCCGGGCCCAGCGCCGGGTGTAGTTGCCGGTGCCGCAGGCCACGTCGGCCACGTTGTCGCCGATCTGGGGGCGCAGCATCCGGACCACCACGCGGGCCTCTTCTTCAAAGGCGCGCGGGGGCTGCACCATGCGCATGAGCGCCGGGCGCCAGTAACGCTCGTAGATCATGGGAATCGGCGCGGCCTCCATGAGCCGCTGGGCAAGGCCCGCCCCGGCGTCCTCGCCGCCCACGAAGTCGGCGATTCCGTCCTCAATGGGCCAGCGCGCCCCGCACCCCAGGCAGGTGAGCGCGCCTTCCATTACCTGCTCGCCCTTGCGCTTGCCGCCTGCCTCCAGGCTCAGCGGGCCCGGGTGGTCGCAGCGAATGCAGCGCAGCAGCTCTGTCACGGATGCCAGCATGGGGTTCCCCGATCGCAGGAAAGGCTAGCACCGCCGCCCGCCCCGTCAATCGCTCCCCCGGGGGAATCGACGCGGCGGAGTTGCCTTCGGCTTGGGGCTTTGTTACTTCCAGAGGCACCATGAAGAAGAAAATCCTGATCGCGGAGGACACACGGCTGATCGCCACGGCGATTTACGATCAGCTCTCGTCCGACTTTGAGGTCACGCTGTGCTTCGACGGCAAGCAGGCGGCCTCGCGCGCGCTCGAGGAGAGCTTCGATCTGATCGTCACCGACATCGTCATGCCGGAGATGGACGGGATCGAGCTGGCCCGCGTGCTGCGCAATCAGGAAGCGACCAAGGACATCCCAATCATCGCGCTTTCCACCAAGGCCGAGGACATGCTCAACGCTGAAACGCGACGCCAGTTCGCTGCTTATCTTGTCAAGCCCTTCGGGCTCGATGAACTTCCACGGATCGTTCACGATATTCTCGGCGGGGTCGGAGCGGCGCAATGACGCTCGAGGAGTTCTCCGGCGAACTCAGCGCCCAGCTCCGGGCGCACTACCCGCTCCTCTACGTTCTCACCAGCGAGGAAGAGAGACTCGAGCGTGTGCTGAGCGGCGTCGCCGGCGCAGCAAAGTGGCAGCTCGTTCGCTGGAACGGTGCGAGCGGGTTCGCGCCGCTTGCGCCCGCGAGCCTTCCCGACACGCTGGCGCAGACGAGCGACCCGGCCGGATGCCTGCGCGCCATCAATGGCGGGCCCGAGCGCACGGCCTATCTGCTCGAAGACTTCCACCTTGCGCTCAAGGATGCGGCCGTGTTGCGCCAGCTCAAGGAAGCGCTGCGCGCGCTGCCCCAGCGGTCCATCACGCTGATCATCTCCAGCCCTTCGCTGCACCTGCCCGAGGAACTGGCCAAGGACGTCGCCGTGTTGGAGCTGCCCTACCCCTCGCGCGAGGAGCTGGGCGCCATCATCGATCACGTCGTTGCATCGTTTCCCGAGGCGCACCGCCCGGAGCTCGCCCCTGCGCTGCGCGAGCGAATGCAGAACGCGGCGGCGGGGCTGACGGAAAATGAAGCCCGGCGGCTCTTCGCCAAGGCGCTGCTCATCAAGCGGCCCTTTACCGAGTCGGACCTGGGACTGCTGCTTCAGGAAAAGAAACAACTCATCCGCCAGAGCCAGCTTCTGGAATTTTTCGAGTCGGGCGAGGACATGAGTTCCATCGGCGGGCTCGACGAGCTCAAGAAGTGGCTACAAAGCCGTGAGCGCGCTTTCGGCGAGGAGGCCCGCGCCTACGGTCTTCCCCAGCCCAAGGGCCTGATGCTGCTGGGCGTGCAGGGTTGCGGTAAGTCGCTGACCTCGAAAGTGATCGCCAACCTGTGGAAGCTCCCGCTGCTGCGCCTGGATTTCGGCGCGGTCTTCAGCGCGGGAAGCGGCGGCCCGGACGAGAACCTGCGCCGCGCGCTGCGCATTGCCGAGTCGGTCTCGCCGGCGGTGCTCTGGGTCGACGAGATCGAAAAAGGGCTCGCCGGCCTGGATTCGGGAAGCGCCACCGCCGGGGAAACCTCGCGCGTGCTGGGCTCGTTCATCACGTGGATGCAGGAGAAGAAGCAGGCATCCTTCGTCGTCGCCACCGCGAACTCCATTGAGAACCTCCCGCCCGAGCTCCTGCGCAAGGGTCGCTTCGACGAGATTTTCTTCGTCGACCTGCCCAACGCCCATGAGCGCAAGACGATCTTCGAGATCCATCTGAAGAAGCGCGGGCGCGATCCCGGCGCTTTCGATTGCGAGGGGCTCGCTGCGCAGTGTGAGAAATTCTCCGGCGCGGAGATCGAAGAGAGCATCGTCTCGGCGATGTATGAAGCCTTTGCCGAAGACCGCGAGGTCAACGGCGAGGACGTCCACCAGGCCATCAAGGACACCGTGCCCCTGGCGGTGACGCAGGAAGAGCGCATCGAGGCCCTCAAGGACTGGGCCCGCAACCGGGCCCGCAGGGCCTCCCTGGATACCCGGATGCTCGACGTTTTTGGCGGACGCGCCTGAGCCCCCCCCATGACGCGCCGGGGCAAACCCGGCGGCTGCCCCGTTTGCCGATCTCCCGCCCAGTCGCTACCCTTCTTTATCAGTTGATCTGAACTTCAGCAGCATGCCGCAGGCATCGAAGGACCTTGGAGGTGAGGGACTTGAGCCGGTCCATGACCACGTCGGATTCGCAGCCCGCGCCCTACGCCGTAGAGCGCAAGCATCCACGCATCCCGCTTACCATCGAGATCCGCTGCAAGGGCTCGGGCCGTTCCGAGCGTTTCATTTCCCGCGATCTCTCACCCGGCGGGGTGTTTCTCTACACCACCCGCGTCTACCCGATCGACGCCACCGTGGACCTGAGCTTCTACGTTCCTTACCACCACGAGCAGATCACTGTTCGCGGCCGCGTTGCGCGCCACTCCCAGGACACGGTGAGCGGCATCGTCGACGGGATGGGGATCGAGTTCACCGAAGTCCCCGAAGACGCGCGCGAATCCATCGACCACTACATGCAGACCACGCGCAAGTAGGCTTTTTCCCGCAGCCACATCCGCTTGTCATCCCGAACGAAAAAGGCCCCGCATCGCGGGGCCTTTTTGTTTCCTGTTGCTGGAGAGGCTCAGACCTCTGAGAACATGTAGGGGTCGAAAACCTTGAGCTTTTCCTTGTAGGTCTCGGGATCGATGAACCACAGCGCCGCGGCGATGGAGCTCACCAGCGAGTTGCCGTCCTGCGGGGTGAAGCAGAAGCCGACGACTTCGCTCCCCTCGCTGGTGTGACGCACCGTCAGGGTCGGAACGCTCAGCACTGTCTGCGAGAGGATGCGGCCGAAGATGCCGTGGTCGCGACCGAAGCTGAACACGCTGTTGGTGCTGCGCTTGTCAGTCAGCGCAATGTGGTGGTTGCTCTCAAGCCGGTCGAGCACCGCCTTCTTGTCCACGTCTTCCTTCAGCTTGAGGCTGAAGTGGATGGCATGCATGTACTGGGTGTTGAGCTTGAGGGCCGAGCTGAACACGTTGGGCTTGATCCCCAGGGTGCCGAACAGGTGGTAGGCGTCGCGCGCGTGGTGCGTGCCGAACTGCTCGTCGCCGTGCTTGTCCGCCATGGGCGCGGGCACGAAGGAATCGTCCTGGGAGATGTCGCTGGAGCGGCGGATGCACAGAAAGCGCCCGTCGATCAGGTTGTCCGTCTTCTTGCCGCCGTGGTAGGCGATCGTGTTGATCAGCACCGAGATGTTGTGCGTGTTGCAGGAGACGACCTGGATGAACTTGTCTTCGCCGTGCTTGAGCGCCGAGTCGTTGATGCCCTTGGCGTACTGCTTGCCGAAGCCGAACTCCGAGCCCTGGGCGATGAAGCCCTTCACGTTGCCGCCGATGCTCGAATAGACGTCGTCCTTCATCTTGTTGCCCACCGGGGTGCAGTCGATGACCACGGCGGCGCGCTCGATGGCCTCGCGCGCTTCGAGCGAGGGTTTCATACCCAGCTTGATGAAGTCGTTGCGGCGATCCTCGTCCACGGCCAGGCGCGCACCCTTGTTCATCAGGGCCCGCACCTTGGAGCGATCGGTGGTCAGCGGGGTGCGCTTGTGGAAGCTCACCTCATCAACGCCCAGTTCCTTGCCGAAGCGGGCGAGCATGCCGATCAGGGGCTCGCCAATGGTGCCGGTGCCAACGACGTGTACAACAACGGGGTCGCTCATTTTCTGCCTCTTCTTATTCGTTGGTTTTGAGCCGGCGCGTGGACAGGGCCGCTCGCAGCAGCCTTGCCCCGCGTTTCATCCGACCTGAAGTCTCATGAAGTCCGGGTTATTCGATGCCGAGCAGGAAGTTGCCCAGAAGACGCACTCCGTAGCCCGTCGCGCCCTCGGGGTAGGACGCTGACGCGCTGTCTAACCAAGCCGGACCGGCGATGTCAAGGTGCGCCCAGGGGGTGTCCCCGACGGCCTCGTGCAGGAACAGCGCGGCGTGAATGGCGTCGCCGTAGCGCTCGCCAATGTTACGCAGATCGGCCACTTCCGATTCGAGCTCGGGGCGGTAGAGAATCTCCAGCGGCAGCGGCCACAGGCGCTCGCCGGCGATGTCGGAGGCCATGAGCACCGACTCGGCCAGGCCGTCGTCGTTGCAGAACAGGCCCGCCACCTGGGGGCCAAGGCCCACCATGCACGAGCCTGTCAGCGTGGCAAGGTCGATGATGCAGTCGGGCTCCAGGCTCCGGGCATAAGCCAGGGCATCGGCCAGAATGAGCCGTCCCTCGGCGTCGGTGTCGGCCACCTCGACGCTCTTTCCGCTCGCAGAGGGGAAGACGTCGCCGGGCTTGATCGCCTTGTTGGAGATCGAGTTCTCGGCCATCGGAATGATGCCGATGACCTTGCAGGCGGGCTTGATCTTCGTGCAGGCCAGCAGCGTGGCGATCACTGCGGCGGCGCCGCCCTTGTCGCCCTTCATGCCGACGATGCTCTCGGGATTGCGCTTGAGATCGATGCCGCCGGTATCAAAGGTAATCCCCTTGCCCACGAGCACGACCGTCTTGCTGGTGCGCTGCTCGGGCTTGTAGCTCAGCTTGACGACACGGGGCTCTTCGGCGCTGCCCTGCCCCACTGCCAGCAGCAGGTGCATGTCGTGGGCGGCGATGCGCTTTACCTTCCAGACCTCGGCCTGCACCCCGGCGGGACCGGCAAGCTTGGCGACTTCCTCGGCGAAGGTCGGCGGCGTGAGATCGGCGCCGGGCGCGTTGGTCAGGTCACGCGCCAGGTTGGCGCCGTCGGCAAGTGCCTGGGCGATGCCCGCAAGGCGCTGGAGTTCGTCGATCTCGCCCTGGACGATGATGACGACCTTCTCGACGGGCTTGGCTTCCTTGATGCGGCTTTCCGGCAGGTAGGTCGCGCACTGGTAACCACCGAGGACGAAGCCATCGATGATCGGGCCGATGGCCTCGGCCAGGTCTTCGCCGCCAAGCGCCGGCAACGCGGCCACAGCGGGGAATTCCCCGCCGCGCAGCTTGCGGGCGGCCTGCGCAAAGCCGCGTTCTACCGCGAGGCGGTCGAGCCGGTCGCGCTTGCCAAGGCCCACCAGCACCAGCGTGCCCGGCAGTCCGTCGGCGTTGCTCGTAACAATCTGCACCTGGCCGCGCTTGGCTTCGAAGCCGGCAGCCTGCACGAGCGCGGCGATCTTCGTCTCCGTCTCGGAGCCCTCGAGCGGGGCGATGAGGGCGGGCTTGCCGTCGTCACAGATTCCCACGAGAAGGACGGGCGCGGGCGCTTCGTCTTCGAGCGTGGCGGGGGATGAGAACTCCCATGCGATCTCCACCGGGTTAATCATGCGGCAAGGTGCTCCTTGGCAGTCTTTGAATTCTCTACGCGAGTCTCGCCCATGTAGGCGTCATATTCACTGAGGTGGCGGCGCATCATGGCGACGGTGGCCGCAAGGTCCACGCCGCGCGGGCAGGCCGTGGCGAACGAGGCGGGGTTCTCCCACCCGGCGAGAATCGCCCGGGCCGCCTTGTAATCGGGCATCGATCGCGAGAGACAGAGCGCCAGGTCCCGCGGGGTGGCCCGGCGGGGGTCGTAGCGCTGCTCGGAGCTGAAGAAGGGGTGCAGGCAGGCATCGCAGCCGATGCAGCGTTCCATCTTCGGCAGGCCCTCGCGCTCGGAGGCGGAAATCAACGTAATCCCGTCCCCGGCGTAGTTTTCGAGGAATTTTTCGAGTCCCGGGCGCCGATGGAAGGGCGAGAGCGCCTTCAAAAGGTGGATCGCATAGCGCCAACCCAGGAATATCAGGGCATTTATTCGTCGCCAGGACATGAAAAACGGACTTCCCCTCAGCCTTCTTACGGCTCGATAGTGCCCGTTGCCGCGGGTTTGGTCAACCGGGGCTCTTTGGCGTCAAAGAAGAGGGCAGGACGGGCCTACCACGATTCAATACCCTCGATATCCATACTTCCATGCAGGATCCGAACAATTTCCACACCATCGCTGAGTGACCGATAGAAGATGAGGTAGTTTCCTACGGGATGGCTTCGAAGGTTGAGATCCGCGAGTGCAGGTTCTTCGCGAGGCCGGTCCATCTGTGGATATTTTGCCAGCAACTCAAACTTTGCTCGAATGAGGTCGACAAATTCGTCGGCAGCACGGGGGTTCTCTCGCTCAATCCAGACGCCGATATTCACCAAATCCTCATTGGCTCGAGGACGAACGAGTATTCGGGCTCTCCGGGTCACTTACTTGCTGCGGGATTTGGCGCGGCGCTTGATGTCGGCACGAAGCTTCTTTGCATCAAACGGCTGGGGCTCTCCACTCTCTAGTCCCTGAAGCAGCGCACTTCGAAGCGCCAACGCCCGTTCCTCGCGGGCCTCCATCAACCGAAGTGCCTCGCGGATCACCTCGCTCGCCGACGTGTACCTGCCCGAAGCGACCTTCTCATTGATGAGTGCTTCGAGTTCGGGGGTCAGGGATACATTCATGGCACGAACCTCTCACGCTGCCACAACTATAACCAAAAATAGCAATATTCGCTACAACACGCCCCCAATCTCCAACAAGCAAAAGAGGGCGGCCCCGCCGGGCCGCCCTCGGGCTATCTGCAATCGGGCCGGATCCGGGCCCTCAGGCCTTCTTGATCAGAATCCGGTAGTGGTCGTTGTGGTCGCCCTCTTCGAGGACCTGGTGACCCTCGCCCGAGACCGAGCGCGGGACGTTGGTGGCGGGCTCTCCCTGGTCCACCCAGACTTCGAGCACTTCGCCGCCGTTCATCTGTTCCAGACGCAGCTTGGTCTTCACGAAATTCATCGGGCAGGCCACGCCGCGCAGGTCGTAGAGGTTCTCCTTGCCCTCGGTCACCGGGCGGCTCTCACCGCCCTTGGCCTGGGGCTTGGTTCCCAGCGCGCTGACCGTGCCGCCAGAATCGTTGGCGCGCTTGTGGATGTTGTGGCACTCGTCGACGAAGGCCAGCGCGTCGGCGACGTGCTTCTTCGCGTCGGCTTCGGCGCCGTGCGCGGCCGCTTCATTGACCAGGCGATCGGGCATGTCGCGGAAGGTGTCTTCCATCACCGAGGTGTCGATCACGTTGTAGATGAACTTGTGACCCACCTCGAAGCGGCGGCGGTCCTCGATGCCCACGGTATAGAGCAGCGCGCGGCAGGCGTGGTAGACCGATTCGTCGGCCGCCTCGGAGGCGCGCTGCCACTCGCCGGCCTTCATCGCTTCCTTGGCCTTGAAGCTGAAGTGATCGGCCTCGTTGAAGATCTCCGTGACGGTGTCGATCATGGCGCCGGCGCACTCGCCCACGCCACGGTCCGCCAGCGAGAAGGGCTCGGCGTGTTCCCAGTCGAGGTATTTGTCACGGTCGGATGCGAAGGTACCGATTTCCGTGAACGGGGTGAGTTTCTCGCGCCACCAGCCCTTTTCGTAACCGGTCGCCCATTCCTTGAAGCTCTGGCCGTCCTTGCGCTCGGAGGCGAAGGTCTCGACGATCCACTTCACGGCCTCGGGCGCGCGCTTGGTCGGCAGCTTGATGACGCTCTGTCCGAGGCTCGCGGTGCCCTGACCCCAGCCGCCGCCGATGAGAACGTCGACGTGGGGAACGAGGCGACCGTGAACCTTCTTCGAGTTGCCGTAGAAACCCAGCGCCGCGATGTGGTGCTGACCGCAGGAGTTCGGGCAACCCGAGATCTTGATGTCCATGCCCTCGAGGTATTTCTCCGGCATGGTGTCGAGAACGTCGCCGATCGCCTTGCCAAGACCCTGGGAGGAAGTGATGCCCAGGTTGCAGGTGTCCGTGCCCGGGCAGGCCATGACGTTACGCAGACGCAGCGCGCCGGGATTGGCCATGCCGATGGCCTTGAGCCCTGCGTGCAGGTCCTTGAGGTCCTTGGTCTTGACGCCGCGAATGAGCAGGTTCTGGTCCTGCGTCACGCGGATGGA
>JAGRBM010000306.1 GCA_020434085.1 Chrysiogenia bacterium
AGTGGAAGTTGATTTATGGAACCCGAAGTCACCAAAGAACTCGCACGCGAGCACGGCCTGACCGAGGCCGAGTTCGAGGACGTCTGCAAGCACCTGGGGCGCACGCCCAACTACACCGAGCTGGGCATCTTCAGCGTGATGTGGAGCGAGCACTGCTCCTACAAGAGCTCGCGCATTCACCTCAAGCAGTTCCCCACCGAGGGACCCCAGGTTCTGCAGGGCCCGGGCGAGAACGCGGGCATCGTGGACATCGGCGACGGCCTCGGTGTGGCTTTCAAGATGGAGAGCCACAACCACCCCTCCTACATCGAGCCCTACCAGGGCGCGGCCACGGGTGTGGGCGGCATTCTGCGCGACGTGTTCACCATGGGCGCGCGGCCCTTCGCCAATCTCAATTCACTCTCCTTTGGCGAGCCCACCCACGAGAAGACGCCCTTCCTCCTGAGCGGCGTGGTCGCGGGCGTGGGCGGCTATGGCAACTGCATCGGCGTCGCCACCGTGGGCGGTGAAGTGCGCTTTGCCCCCTGCTACAACGGCAACATTCTGGTCAATGCGTTCAACGCGGGGCTCGTACCCAGCGACAAGATCTTCCGCGCCAAGGCCGCGGGCATCGGCAATCCCGTCCTCTATGTCGGCTCCAAGACCGGCCGCGACGGCATCCACGGTGCCACCATGGCGAGCGAGGAATTCGGCTCGGGCGGCGAAGAGCGCCGCCCCACCGTGCAGGTCGGCGACCCGTTTACCGAGAAGCTCCTGCTGGAGGCCTGCCTCGAACTCTTCAACAAGGACGTGGTCGTCGCCATTCAGGACATGGGCGCCGCGGGCCTGACCAGTTCCTCGGTGGAAATGGCGGCCAGCGGTGGCGTGGGCATTCGCCTCGACCTCGAAAAGGTCCCCACCCGTGAGCAGGGGATGACCGCCTACGAGCTCATGCTCAGCGAATCGCAGGAGCGCATGCTCATCGTCGCCAAGGTCGGGCGCGAACAGGAAGTCATCGACATCTTCGAGAAGTGGGATCTCGATGTCGCCGTGATCGGCGAGATCACCGACTCCAAGCGGATGCAGCTCTACTTCGACGGCAAGCAGGTGGCCGACATGCCGCTCGATCCACTTGCCGAGGGCGTCGTCTACGACCGCCCGCGCGCGCGCCCGTCCTGGCAGGACGAGGTGCAGGCCCTCGATGAAGACCAGATCAAGCAGCCCGAAGACTACAAGGCCGTGCTGCTCCAGCTTCTGGGCTCGGCCAATCTGGGCTCCAAGCGCTGGGTCTACGAGCAGTACGACTGCTTCGTGGGCAACCAGACGATGGTGATGCCCGGCTCGGACGCGGCGGTGCTGCGCGTGCTGGGAACGAAGAAGGCCGTTGCGCTCTCGAGCGACGTCAATCCGCGCCACTGCTACCTCGACCCCTATGAGGGCGCGGTCGCCGCCGTGGCCGAGTGTTCGCGCAACCTGAGCGCTTCGGGCGCGAAGGCGCTGGGAATGACCGACTGCCTGAACTTCGGCAATCCCGAGCGCCCCGAGATCGCCTGGCAGTTTGCCGAGTGCTGCCGCGGGCTGGCAGATGCCTGCCGCGCGCTGGAGATCCCGGTCGTCTCGGGCAATGTCTCGCTCTACAACGAGACGTCCGGCAAGGCGATCTACCCCACGCCGACGGTGGCGATGGTGGGCCTCATCGAGGACGCCGACAAGCACACGACCCAGCACTTCGCCAAGGCCGGCGACCTCATCGTCCTGCTCGGCCGCAATGTCGAGAACCTGGGCGGCAGCGAGTATCTCTCGCAGATTCACGGCATGGACAAGGGAAGGCCCCCCGCCGTCGACCTCAAGCTGGAAAAGAACATCCAGGCCCTCTGCCGCGAGGGCATCGAAAAGGGCCTCATCCAGTCCGCCCATGACTGCGCCGACGGCGGCCTGGCCGTGGCACTGGCCGAGAGCCTCCTTGACCGCTCCCGCGCCCGCGAGGACGCGCCCTTCCTGGGCGCCCGGATCGAGGTCGAGGACTACGGCCGCGCCGACTCCCTGCTCTTCGCCGAAGCCCCCAGCCGCATCGTGGTGACCGTTCGCGGTCAGGAAGACTTCGAGCAGCTCGCAGGCCTCTGCCGCGACCGGCAGCTTCCCTGCCTGCCGCTGGGCGAGGTCAATGACTCGGGCCGTCTGCAGATCAACGGCCTGGTAAGCGCCGAGGTCAGCGAGCTCTACGCCGCCTGGGACGGCGCGCTGGACCGGATTTTCAAGAAGTAGGTCTCACACAGCTCAAACTGAAACGGCGGCCCGCAGGGCCGCCGTTTCTTCCGTAATTGTAT
>JAGRBM010000307.1 GCA_020434085.1 Chrysiogenia bacterium
CGGTAGCCATGGTCGGGATATTCTTCCTTCAGGCGCTTGAGTTCATCGGCGTTGACCTCGTGGATGTAGCCCAGAAAGTGTGCGCCCACGCCGCCGTATTTGTATTCGCGTACCGGCTCGGTGCGAACGAACACACCATTGGCACGCAGGTTGATCTCCTCGATCTTCGATATCTCGTCCCAGGTCGCATCGTCGCGCACCAGCACCGGGCGAAAACGAAGGCGTCCGCCGCCCTCGCGCACGGTCTTCCAGATTTCCTCGGGGCTGACTTCGAGAATCTGTGCGAGGCGCTCGATGGTCGCCTCGGCGCGCGCCTGCTTCTCCGTGTCACGGCGCGAGGCCAGGAAGCTGTCGGGAAGAAGGTAGACGTTCCATGAAGGGCGGTTGTCGATGATCACCTCGCCGAAACGATCGAGGATCATGCCGCGATCGCCGGGCACGATTTCCGAGACGATCTTGTTCTCGTGGGCAAGCACGGCGTAGAAGGAGTGCTTCACCACCTGCAGATAGAACAGGCGCGAGACGAGCACCGAGCAAAGGAGCGCCATCACCACGGTCAGCCAGGTCAGGCGTCCCTGGATGTGCTTGAGCAGATGGTCTCCGCCGAGCGCCACGGTGAGTCTCCTAGAGCCCGCGCTTGGCGAGCTGGAAGAAGGGCCAGCGATACATGCGCGTCAGAAGCGCGGCGAGCACAAAGGCCGTCCCCGCACTGACCAGCGCGGTAAGGGGCGCGCCCTTGGCATACTCGCCGAGTGTCGGCGCGCCTTCGGTCAGCGTAAGCAGCAGCAGCCAGCCGGCCACGTGGTAGCCAAGGCTCAGCCCCAGTACCACGAGCGACTGGAAGAATCCGGTCTCCGAGAAAATGCGTTCGGCCAGGATGCGCGTGACGATAAGGGAGATCTGCGCGAGCACCATGTGGTAGCCGAAGAACCCCGCGTCCTGCGCATCGGCGAGCGCCCCCAACATGAGCGCAACCACGCCGGCCTCATGCACGCCGCGGAAAAACGCGGCATGAACCACCAGAATGAGCGCAATGTTCGGGACTGCGGAATCAAACTCACGCGCCAGCACGTATTGGAGCAGGATGAGCGGCACGCCCACCAGCGCATAGAGGCCCACGCCCCGCCAGGAGAATCCCGTTTCGACAATCATCGGGCCTCCTCCAGGTCCAGATGCGCGGGCTCGCCGAAAGTGGCGGGCGCTTCGAGCGACGCAGACTGGGGTTCGGCGCCGGGCAGGATGACCAGCACTTCCTCGATGCGCGTGAAGTCGACCGCCGGCGCAATCCATGCATCCTGCAGCAGGCCGTAGCTGCCGCGCTCGATATCGGTGACCGTGCCCACGGGAATTCCCTTGGGATAGACGGTGCCCGTGCCGCTGGTCACCAGATCGTCGCCGGGTTCAATGTCCTCGGTGCGGCGCACCCGGTCGAGTGAAAGAAGCTCGCCCTGCCCGCGCCCGGCAGCAATTCCGCGCGCACGCGCGCGCATGGTGCGCACCGGCACGCGGCTTCGCGGATCCTGCAGCAGAATGATCTGGGAAGTAAGGGGCGTGACCTGACCGGTGCGCCCCACCAGGCCCTCGTAGCTCACGACCGCAAGATTGGGCTGCACCCCGTCGGAGCTGCCGCGGTCGATGGTGAGCACCGAGGTCGTCCCGCGTGCTTCAGCAATCACGCGCGCCGGAAGCAGGGTACCTGCCTGGCGCTCCTTGAAGTCGAGAAGTTTCTTCAGGCGCGCATTCTCACGTGCGAGCTCGAGAAGCTGCACCCGCTCGGCGCGAAGTCGCCGGGTCTCCAGTTCCAGCGCCTCGTAGCGCTCGGTGAGCCCGACCAGGAAGAGGTAATCGTTCCAGAGGTGGCGCACACCGTCGATGCCGTCGGCAAGCAGGATCTGCGGAAGCGAGACAATGGTGAGGATGCCCTTGGGCACCGGGCCCAGCGAGTTCTGGCGGCGCACCGATCCCAGGAAGATCACCAGGCAGGTGAGCAACAGGAAAGCCATGAACGCCGGCGGTCTTTTGAGTAACTCGCGCAATTCGCCGATCTCAACCTTGATGGGCCGCCCCCCGGCGACGCCATAACGCGCGGGCAATGCTCCCGCCCGCATGCAGACTCCCCAGCCACCACGAACTCAGAAATTTCAAAGCCGACTCGCAAATGCGCAGCGCCGCAACGGGCGCGCACTGCTAGTTGCCGGCAAAGGTAAGCTGCTTGAGCAGCTCGATCTCATCGAGCACCTTGCCCGACCCGTGGGCCACGGCAAGCAGCGGATCCTCGGGGATCACCACTGGAAGACCCGTTTCCTCTCGGATCAGCACATCGATGTTGTGCAGCAGCGCGCCGCCGCCGGTGAGCACCACGCCGCGGTCGGCGATGTCGGCCGCCAGTTCGGGCGGGCAGCGCTCGAGCGTCGCGCGCACGGCGTTCACGATTGCGTGAACCGGCTCGCTGAGCGCCTCGCGCACTTCGTCGGAGTTGAGCTCCAGACTCTTGGGAATTCCGGTCACCAGATCGCGGCCCTTGATCTCCATGGTCCGAGGCTCGCCGCCCTCGGGGTAGACCGAACCGATGCGCATCTTGATCTGCTCGGCGGTGGTCTCACCGATGAGCAGGTTGTACTTGCGCTTCACATACTGGACGATGGATTCATCCATCTTGTCGCCGGCGATGCGCACCGAAGCCGACTGCACGATGCCGCCCAGCGAGATCACCGCCACATCGGTGGTGCCGCCGCCGATGTCGACAACCATGTTGCCCGAGGCCTCGGTGACCGGTAGACCCGCGCCGATGGCGGCCGCCATGGGTTCTTCGATCAGATAAACCTCGCGGGCGCCGGCCTGCTCGGCCGATTCGCGCACCGCGCGCTTTTCAACGTCGGTCACGCCGAAGGGGACGCAGATGATGATGCGCGGACGCACCAGGCGGCTACGCTGGTGCACCTTCGTGATGAAGTAGCGCAGCATCGCCTCGGTCGTGTCGAAGTCGGCGATCACGCCGTCCTTCATCGGACGAATCGCCTGAATGTTTCCGGGCGTGCGGCCGAGCATCTGCTTGGCCTCCTTGCCCACGGCAAGCACCTTGCGCCCGCCGCGCGAGTCGATCTGCACGGCAACCACGCTGGGCTCATCGAGTACGATGCCCGCCCCCTTGCGATAGACCAGGGTGTTGGCAGTCCCGAGGTCGATTGCCAGATCGTTGGAAAATAGGCCGGCGATGCGTTTGAGCACTGGTATTCTCTAAGTTTCCGCGGGTACACGCCCAGGCGACAAAACGGCAGAATACGCCGCGAGCCTGAAGCTCCCTCCAGTTCGTGGCGGCACGTCCCGTTGCCTTCACCTGACCCGCTCTCGCATTTGGGTACAAAAGGCTTGTTCATTGTTATGCCGGAACGGCCTTTTTGTCAATGTTTTCAGGCGCTTATGTTGACCTCGCCGCCTCGCCGGGCTATTGACGCTTTCGCCTCATGTGCCAATGTTGCGGCCCTTGGCCCCACGGCCCCCACCCGGGAGCGGCGACCAGACCGATCCCTGCGAAATCGGGGCGGGCACAGAGTATTTTTCGCATATCTTTGGGAGAGCGACACAGCCACCATGCTCAAGTTCATTCGCCAGGCGCAAAGCAATTGGCTCATCAAGGCGGGCCTTCTGGCCATCGCCGCATCATTTTTCGTCGGATTCCTGGTCCTTCCCGCTGCCCGTCAGGGCGGTGCCGAGGACGTCGTCGCCGAGGTGGGCAACCAGCGCCTCTACCGCCGCGACGTGGCCGACGCCGTCGTCCGCCTCCGGGCGCGCTACCGCGACCAGGTGGGCGAGGCCTACGACCAGCTCAAGGACTACTTCGAAGAGCGCATCCCCCAGCAGGCCTTCGACCAGCTCATCGACAACTACGCGACCGAGGAATACGTGAAAAGCCTCGGGTTCGGCACCAGCGCCGATGAGCTCCGCCGCGTCATTCTCGACAACCCCAACTTCCAGGTTGACGGCAAGTTCTCCAAGAAGCGCTACGAGCGCTTCCTGAGCAGCAACCGCATGACCGACACCCAGTTCGAGAGCGAGCTCTCGCGCGATCTGGCCCTCAACAAGTTCCAGCGCTTCCTCGCCTCGCAGGTGAAGGTGAGCGAGGCCGAAGTGCAGCAGCGCTTCGTCGATGAGAACACCAAGGTCGAGATCGAGGCCTTCACGCTCGCTTCCAAGGACCTGGCCGCCTCGGTCAGCGTCAGCGAAGACGAGGTAAAGACCTACTACGACGAGCACGCCGTCGATTACTTCCAGCCCGAAAAGCGCAAGATCAGCTACCTGAGCTACGATGGCATGGGTGCGCCCTACTGGGGCCTTCCCGAAGCAAATGAATTCTCCGACGAGGCGCTCAAGGCTGCCTACGACGCCGAGAACGAGAAGTTCACCCTCAGCGAGAAGAACTGGCGCGTCGCCCACATCTACTACAGTTGGGCCAAGCGCAACGACCAGGACGCGCGCAGCGACGAGCAGCGCAAGCAGGACGCCCTCAAGCGCGCCCAGGCCGCGCTTGCCAAGCTCAAGGCCGGCTCGGACTTCACCATCCTGGCCAACACCGATTCCGACGACGCTTCGGCCAAGCGCCTGCAGAACGGCGGGCTTATCCAGGACGGCTACGCCCCGGCCAGCTACTACCGCAAGAAGGTCGCCGAAAAGTTCATGAGCATGAAGCCCGGCGAAGTCTCCGACATCGTCGAGTCCAAGGACGGCTACCACATCCTCAAGCTGCTCAAGGTCTACGAGGCCGGCTCCAAGAAGGACCTGGCCGACGTGGAGAACCTGCTCAAGACCAGCATGCGCCAGGACCGCGCTGCCGAGCTGGCCCAGAAGGACGCCGAGCTGGGCTATGCCGAGTCGGCCACCAAGTCGCTCGAAGAGCTGGCCAAGGCCCGCGAGGGGCTCAATGTTCGCGAGGCGAGCATCACGCGCGAGGACGTCATTCCCGGCGTGGGTCGCGACGAAGCGCTGCTCACCAAGATCTTCGACGAAATGACGCCCGAGAGCGGCGCCATTCTTCATCAGAGCAACCGCCGCTGGGTGATCGTGAAGCTTCTGGAGACGATCGAGCCCGAGCCCAAGCCGCTCTCGGAAGTGCGCGGTCAGATCGAGGACCTGCTCAAGCAGGAGAAGGCCCGCACCCAGGCCGCCGCCGAACTTGAGAAGGTCCGCGCCGAAGTAGCCGCCGGCGCCAAGGGCACCGACATCAGCAAGAAGCACAAGAACGTCGTCGTGATCGACGTGCCGGCATTCAGCCGCATCGGTCGCGAGAAGGTTGGCGAGAACTCCGGCGTGGACGTCGTCCCCCAGCTCGGTGCTTCCGCCAAGCTCAAGGCGACGCTCTTCTCCCTCAAGGAGGGCGAAGTCACCCCCGAGGTCTACGAGCTGGGCGACAAGGTCGCGTTTGCGCGCATCAAGAAGCGCGTGAACCCCGATCCCTCGCTCTTTGAAGCACAGACCGACGCCATTCGCAGCAAGCTGCGCAGCGAGCGCTTCGAGGGAATCTACAGCGAGTGGACCCAGCGCGCCCGCGAGGCGGTGAAGGTGGAGATCCACGTTCCGGTCGAGGAACTGGTCAAGAGCTTCCGCGACCCCGCCGCGCAGTCCTGATCTTCAAGCCTGCTCCAACCAAGCCCCCCGCGCCCGGCGTTGGGGGGCTTTTTCATGTCCGCTCGCCGGGCGCGTCCGCCCGCGTTATAGAGATTGCCGATGAACGCCACTCTCGAACAAGCCCTGCGTGAAGCCGCCGCGAAGGCCGGCACCCGCTGGGAAGGCCCACTCCGCGAAGCGCTCTCGCGCCTGTGCCAAGAGCTGCTGCGCTGGAACGAGCGCGTGCGGCTGGTGGGCTATCGCGGCGAGGAACCCGTCTACGAGAATCTCATCCTGGAGGCGCTGTGCCTGCTGGAGCACTTGCCAGCAAGCGGGCGCGTGCTGGATGTGGGATCTGGCGCGGGCTTTCCCGGCCTCGTCCTCGCCGCTGCGCGGCCCGCACTCGAGATTCTCAGCATCGACGCGCGTGAGAAGAAGATTCATTTCCAGCAGCACGCGGCCCGGATGCTGGAGCTTTCCAATTTCGAGGCACGCGCGCAGCGGCTCGACCCCCGCGCGCCCGACCCGGCGCTGGCCGGAAACTTTGATGTCGTCACCGCGCAGGCCCTCGCCGAGCCCGCCACTTTGATCCCCTGGCTCTCGCCCTACCTTCGCGCAGGCGGGGAACTGGTGCTGCTGCAGGGCCCCACGTGGGAGAAACAGCGCAAATCCGCGCTGGCACTGGCCGCCGGGCACGACCTCACGCTCGAGGCCGAGCACCGGCGCGAGCTGCCGCTCAGCGGGGCGCAGCGCCTTGGCATCATCCTTCGCAAAGAGCCTTGACCGCGCACGGCCCGGAGGGCTAGTCAATCACACCCGGGGCCGCCCCGCGAGCAGGAGAACTCCGCCACCATGACGGAAGCCGAGCAACACGAAGAGACACAGACCGCCGAAGCCGCCGAGCCCGAAGAGGCCGCGACGCCACAAAGCGCGCCCGAGGCATCTTCGGATGAGAACGCTCCCGAGGAAACCGCTCTTCCCGAATGGGCCGAGTATCGTTTTGAGGTCGAGCGCGCGCTCACCGTTCCCGACAAGGGCGTGATGGTGGTCGGCACCTTCGAGGGCGCCGCGCCCCGCGTCAAGGCCGACGTTCGCTTCACCCCCCAGGGAGCCGAGAAGCCGCTCACCTGCCAACTTCTGGGCGTGGCCAACAAACTCTTCGATGACGATGGCTCCGTGCTCGAAGGGAAGATCGGCCTTGTGCTCCAGCATCCCGAGCGCAAGGACCTGCGCCCGCCCATGCAGGTCTTCGGCGTTGCCGGCAGCGCGCCCGCCGCCGAGACCGCCGAAGAACAGAGCGCGGACAACGCCGAAGACAACACCGATTCCTGACATGGGTTTGGCAAGCCAGCCCCCTACCCCGAGATGTTTGGCAGGGGCTTGGCTTGCCAAGCCCCTCTTCCTGTAACCTCCGGGTTGTGACAGCCCAGCCCACCACTGACGCGAAAGACCTGGCTCCGTTTCTCGAAGCCCTGCTTGCACGCTATCATCGGCGTGATTTTCTCAGCAGCGATCCCATCCAGTTCGTCCATCGTTTCAATACCCCTGCCGATCAGGAAGTGGTCGGCCTTTTGAGCGCCATGCTGGCCTTCGGCAACGTGCGCTCGGTGGGCGCGTCCATCGATGCACTCCTCACCGTGGTGGGCGAGAATCCCGCACGCTACATCGCCGGTTTCGATCACGCGCGCGCCGCCCGCGAGTTTGCGACGCTCGGCCATCGCTGGATCCGCGGCGCGGACCTCGCGGCCTATCTGGCCGCCGTGCGCGGCGTACTCGATACGCACGGTTCGCTGCGCGAGCTTGTGGCAACAAGCTGGCAATCATCGGAAGATTTCTGGCAGGTCAGCGCCGCCTTCAGCAGCGCGCTCGAGAATGCGCTCCCGAAAACCGCGGCGCGCACGCGGGGGCTTTCATTTTTGCTCTCGCCGCCCACGCCCGGCAGCGCACGCAAGCGACTGGCCATGTATTTTCGGTGGATGGTGCGCTCCGACGAGATCGACCTTGGATTGTGGAAGGACGCGATGCCGGCAAGCGCGCTGCGCATTCCGCTCGACACGCATCTCTCGCGCATTTGTCGCTACATCGGTTTGAGTCAGAGAAAGAGCGTCGACTGGAAAATGGCCGATGAGGTCACCGCCGCGCTCAGTCTCATCGACCCCCAAGACCCCGTGCGCTTCGACTTCGCCCTGGCGCGTCTGGGGATTCTGCGCGACTGCCCGCACAAAGTGGTGGAAGAAAAATGCGCCCCCTGCCCGATCCGGCCCGTCTGCCGGCTGGGCGGCGGCTAGAAGTCGACGCCGAGGCGAAAGCTCAGGCGGTCCTCGCGCGGGTCCCAGGAAATGTCACGGCGCCACCTGGCCCAGGGCATGGTGAGGAAGGGATTCATCACATAGGCCAGCACGCGCTTGGTTGTCGAGTCGCTGCGGGCCCAGCGCACCGAGACTTCGTCGGTAAGCATTCCCAGCGGGATGCCCAGCCCCGGCGTGAGGATGATGTCGATCCCGCTGGCGGGCTCGAACGAAGACTCAATGATGTATTCATGGAAGGTGCTCTCCAGGAAAACACCAAGGGCCGAGAGCAGACGGCTGTGCCCGCGTGAGCGGAACCACTGGTAGTAGTACATACCCAGCATCGGGTGGAGCACCCAGTTGGTCAGCCACAGGTTGCCATCGTTGATGGGCGGGCGCGTCGAGAGCGTGTCGCCCCAGTTGTCGTAGGATTCCACCAGAATACGCCGCGCGGCCGTGACGTTGAGCGCGCGCTTCCACGCAAAAGTTGCCGCCGCTGCCAGCGCCAGATCGAGCGCATAGTCGCTGAGCGTGGGTTGCGGGCGCAGCCACTGGGGCTTGCGGGCGTTCTCGGACTCGCGCACCGCTTGCTCGGTGGGCGCCTGGGCCGCTTCGAGTTGCGCGCTCAGCATGCTCCACCGACCGATCAGGGGCTGCTCTTGGTGAACGCCCCAGTCCAGGCTGCGATCTCCCAGAACGGAGTGCGCGGGCGCGGAAGCATCCTTCCCGCCCAGCAACGAGAGAGCGTGCGCACTGCCGGGCGCGCACAGGGTAAGCACCAGGCCAAGGCTCAGGACAATGATGGATCGTCTGCTCATGCGGGCTCCGCCCCCGGGCGGCGGGTTCCTCTCTTGATGACACCCTTTCGGGAAGCCTCACGTAACAACCCGGCACCGTCTGTGTCAACACTTGCGATCATTTGTCTGGGGAGACCGGAGCGACAGGGACAAAAAAGAGCGTTGACCGGCCCCCGACCCGGGAGTATGAGAGCCCTCCATGACGCTCTGGCTCCGATATGCCGCGCCCCTGCGCGCCCTGGTCCTCCTGCTTGCGGGCGGCCTGCTGCTGGCGGCCGTTCCGGCCCATGCGCAAGAGGCCAACGGACAAGAGAGCGCTACGACCCCGCAGAGCCAGTGGGATGCGCTGGGCGATCCCGATTTCGGCGGTAAAGTGATGAAGCGGCGCGGCTGGTTCTTCGCCGGCGCTCTGGGAATGATCTACGTCGCCAACGACAAGAACGAGTTCGACGGCTACGAGCTCGGATCGGCTGGATTCAGCGGCAACGCACAGATCGGCGGTTTCATTGTCGAGGACCGGCTCTCGCTCGCCTTCCTCTTTCACGGCATGACCGGGCCGCGTCAGGGCGACCGCGCCTTCTCGATCCTGAACTTCATGGGGCGCTCGGACTTCTATGTCTGGGACTTCAACGACACCAACCATCTGTATCTGATCGGCGGCGCCGGGCTGAGCGAGATTGGCACCTTTCCCGAGCAGGTCCCCGTGGGCGCGCCTCCGGGCGTGACCAAGGGCTCGCGATACGAGACTTCGCTCACCTACGGCGTGGGCGTGACGCTCAAGCGTTTCAACTACGTGCAGACTTCGGCCGAGTTCATGGGGATGCAAGTCCTGACCGGACCCGACAAGGCCCACGTCTTCGGACTCTATCTCTCGGCGTGGTTCACCACCGACGC
>JAGRBM010000308.1 GCA_020434085.1 Chrysiogenia bacterium
AGGTGGCTGTTCCCTTCGCGGCGATCCTTTATTCGGGTGAGCACCGCTACGTCTTCGTCGACCACGGCGGCGGCAACCTCGAACCGCGCGAGGTGCACGTCGGACAGCGCGCCGACGAGTACTACGTCGTGCTCTCGGGTCTCGAAGCCGGCGAGCGCGTCGTGACTTCCGGCAACTTCCTGATCAGCTCCGAGGCGCAGCTCAAGAGCGCGCTGCCCAAGTGGGAAGGTGAAGCGCCCGCACCGGCGGGCGCACCCAGCCCCCACCAGCATCAAAGTCACGGGGGACACGGCCAATGATCGAGAAGCTCATCTGCGGCTCAGCCCGCAACCCTTTCGTTGTGTTGCTCCTCGTAGCGGCCCTTTCGGGCTGGGGCTACTGGGCGGCACGCAACACCACGCTCGACGCGATCCCCGATCTCTCGGACGTGCAGGTGATCGTCTTCACCGAATGGCCCGGGCGCAGTCCCGATCTTGTGGAAGACCAGATTACCTATCCGCTGGTCACCACGCTGCTGGCCGCGCCCAAAGTGCAGTTCGTGCGCGGCCAGACGATGTTCGGGCTCTCTTTTGTCAATGTGATTTTCGATGACGGGACGGACATTTACTGGGCCCGCAGCCGGGTCATGGAGTATCTCAACACCGCCGCGCAGAACCTGCCGTCCGGCGTGACGCCGACGCTGGGCCCGGATGCCACCGGTGTCGGCTGGGTGTTTGAATACGCCCTGGTGGACAGGACGGGCCAGCACGACCTGCAGGAGCTGCGTTCGATTCAGGACTGGAACCTTCGATACGCCCTGCAGGCAGTCAAGGGCGTGGCCGAGGTCGCCAGCGTTGGCGGCTTCGTCAAGCAGTACCAGATCCACATCGATCCCAATCGCCTGCTCGCCTACAACCTGCCGCTCAAGAAGGTGATCGATGCCGTTCGCGATTCGAACAACGACGTGGGCGGCCGCGTGCTGGAGGTCGCCGGCACCGAACACATGATTCGCGGGCGCGGCTACATCAAGAGCGTTGCCGATCTCGAGACCATCCCCGTCGCCGCCACATCGGAAGGGACACCCGTGCTGGTGCGTGACATCGGGGAGGTACACCTCGGCCCCGACATGCGCCGCGGCGCCATCGATCTCGACGGCGAGGGCGAAGCAGTGGGCGGCATCGTCATCATGCGCTACGGCGAAAACGCCCTGGAAACAATCGATCGCGTCAAGGCCAGGATCGAACAGCTCAAGGACGGCTTGCCCGATGGCGTGGAGCTGGTCGTCACCTACGACCGCTCGGATCTCATCAAGAAATCGATCCGGACGCTCACCCACACGCTGATTGAAGAAATGATCGTGGTGAGCCTCGTGATCTTCCTCTTTCTCTTTCATGTGCGCAGCGCGCTCGTGCCGATCATCACCCTGCCGCTCGCGGTGCTGCTGGCTTTCATTCCCATGTATTACCAGGGGCTGACCGCCAACATCATGTCGCTGGGCGGCATCGCCGTGGCCATTGGTGCGATGGTGGATGCTTCAATCATCATCATCGAGAACATTCATCGAAAGCTCGAAGAGTGGGAGCGTAACGGGCGCGCCGAGCCGCGCCTCGATGTGATGATTCGCGCGATGCAGGAAGTGGGCCCCTCCATTTTCTTCTCGCTGCTTGTCATTACGGTTTCGTTCCTGCCGATCTTCGTCCTCCAGGGACAGGAGGGGCGGCTCTTCCGGCCCATCGGATTTACCAAGACCTACTCGATGGGCTTTGCCGCTTTTCTCGCCGTGACACTCACGCCCGTGCTTGCCGTGCTGTTCATCCGCGGCAGAATTCGGCCGGAAAACGAGAGTCGCCTCAATCGTTGGCTCGTCGCGGCCTATGAACCGGTCGTCCGATTCGTTGTTCGCCGCCGCTACATCGTGCTTGCTTCGGCAGTGGCAGTGATGCTCAGCACTGTCCCGGTGTTTCTCCACCTGGGCAGTGAGTTCATGCCCCCGCTCAACGAGGGCAGCATTCTCTACATGCCCACTGCCGTTCCGGGCATGAGCCTCGATACCGCAGTGGATACGATGCAGCGCATGAACCGCGTGCTGAAGGACATTCCGGAAGTCGACCACGTCTTCGGCAAAGCGGGTCGCTCGCGCACCGCAACCGATCCCGCACCGCTCTCCATGATCGAGACGGTCATTACGCTCAGGCCCCAGTCGCAATGGCGCAAGGGCTTGTCCTGGGATGACCTCGTCGCCGAGATGGACCGCAAGCTCCGCGTCCCGGGCATGCCCAATATTTTCTGGATGCCGATCCAGACACGCACGGAAATGCTGGCCACCGGCATTCGCAGCGCGCTGGGGATCAAGGTGCTGGGCCCGGATCTCAAACGCATCGAAGAGCTCGCGATCGAGATTGAAAAAGTCGTGAGTGAGATACCCGGAACGCGCAGCGCCTTCGCCGAACGCGTGACGGGCGGGAACTTCATCGACTTCGAAATCCGGCGCGAGGCTGCCGCGCGCTACGGCCTGACAGTCGGTGACGTTGAACGCGTCATTGAGACCGGCATCGGCGGCATGAACATCTCAAGCACGGTCGAGGGGCGTGAACGCTACCCGATCAATGTTCGTTATTCGCGTGACTACCGGAGCGATCTCGACGCGCTCGGCCGGGTACTCGTCCATACGCCCACGGGCGCGCAGGTGCCGCTGGCACAGCTCGCCGACATCCGCACCACGACCGGACCGCCGGGAATTCGCGACGAGAATGGCCAGCTCGTAGGCTACGTTTTTGTCGACGTTGATCACTCGCGTGCCATTGGCGACTATGTGGAACAGGCCAAGCGCGTCGTTGCGGAGAAAATCGACCAGCCCGCCGGGTACCACCTCGCCTGGGGCGGCCAGTACCGCTATCTCGAACGCGCCAAGGAGCGGCTCAAGGTCGTGGTGCCCGTGACCCTCTTTCTGGTCTTCCTGCTGCTCTACCTGAATACCCGTTCGCTCACAGAGACCTTCATCGTCGTGCTTGCAGTTCCGTTCTCGCTGGTGGGAGCTGTGTGGCTGCTCTGGTTACTCGATTACAACATGAGCGTTGCGGTGTGGGTGGGCATCATTGCGCTGGCAGGGCTCGATGCAGAGACCGGTGTGGTCATGCTGCTCTA